>JALOBY010000019.1 GCA_023228045.1 Endomicrobiales bacterium
CATCGTGGTCTTTCTGAAAATCATAAAATTAGTTACTTAAAATGGTTTTGCTACTTCAAAACTATCAAAAATAGCAACACTTTTTGAGTATTATGCCCAAAATGACAGCAGCAAATGTTGATTCTCTAAAATCTCTTTCTGCTCGCTTACGAGCATTTTTCGCAACGCGATTAGCCTCAGCAGGGTTATTTTTAAGGCGCAGAATAAGATTATGTAACTGAGATACATTCCCTGGCTCATAAAAAAACACATCAACACCATCTTCTGCATAATCAGATGTACCAGGAGCTCGAGATACAATTACAGTTTTCCCCATCGCCATTGCTTGCACAAGAACCGTCTGACCCGTGTGGTACGCAGTTGCCATTAGCGGTATTACAACAATACGCGCCCCTGCCATAAGCTTTACAAACTCATGATGTTCAATTTCTTCCAGATATGTAACATTTGGATTTGCAGTAATCTCAGACGCAATTGACTTGTACTGCGAAACACCACCAACAACAATGAGTTTCTCGTCCGTATTATTTATGGCCGAAAATAATGTTTGAAAATCTCTCCCGTATCGTCCAGCAGAAAATAAATAATCACCGTGTGAAGTTGTGACATCAAAATAACCATCACCTGCGGGAAGATAAATTAATATACTTTTCACTTTTTGATTTGTTATTTCACGCCAAAAATTCACACTAGATTGTGATAGGCATAATACTGAACTAAAAGATCCAGCTAGCCAACGGATACCACAGCGAACAAAAATATTCATGTCGTAATACATCTTAGTTGAACCAACATCTAGCACAACGAACCTTGCAGGCATTATCATGTTTCCTGTCAACTTTCGTATAAGCGCAAGAAGCATCGCATATGTTAAATTCATTACAACAATTGCAGAATATTTTTTGAGCCAGCGCCTATGTGCCAACAACACCCTGACCGGAGAAAAAATTTTGAACACATACGGATACGGGTATGGATACGGTTCTGATATTACACAAGAATCAATATCAAAACGCTCATTTAAAAAACGCTCAAACGAATAATTAGACGCATTATTTTTTTCCGTCTTTCCATGGATAATCAAGATGCGAGGTTTATTCATAAGCGGTAGATCTGCGATCATTTCCAGTAATAGTTAGATGAAGCAACAGTTAAAATACACTTTCTTATAAACTTCCCTCTCGTTCATTACCTTCGTTCAATATTTTCTTACCAAAAACAAAACCCATAAGACCGTTGCTAACAACAAAATATAAACCAAACATAAAACTAATGATAAACCCCGCAAAATGATTTGTAAATGAAATAGCTATGGCAAGCGATTTTTCAATACCAAACAATGAAAGTGTACCAACCGCACCCAATTCCCAAATACCAAAAGAACCTGGCGTTGATGGTAAAATGCTTACCAACATTGGAACAACCAAGTAAAGAAATATTTTTGAAACTGACAACTTTATACCAAAAGCCAACAATATTAGATACGACTGTGCAAAAGCAAGTATCCACATACAAATACTATAAAAGATTGTGATATATAACACATTTAGTTTGCCAAACATCTTTAGCCCATCATTCAACAAATGTGTCTTTTTATAAAGCCAACCTTCTTTCCCTGAGAGAAACCCTGCTATTCTTCTGTGAAAGAACACATATAAACCCAAAACAACTAAACTGAAAATAAATAAAATTAAAGCAAGTTCAAACATATTCTTTGAAACTACAAAGAAAAATGAAGCAACAATAAAAATCACAAGTAACGAAATAAAATCAACAACTTGGTAAGCAATTACCGATGATAATACTATCGCTTTACTGACCTTTTCTTTTTTCCCAAGATAAACAACTTGAAATACATCTCCAGCACGAAATGGAAGAATATTTGAAAAAAACTGTGCTATGTAAAAAACAGAAAGAAGCGACCTAAATTTAATTTCTTTTACATCTGCAAGCATAAATCTCCACCGAAAAACCTTAACCAATGTAGTTAAAACCAAAAACAGACAAGCAAGAGAAAAAAAGAAAAAATTTACTTTAGCAAACGATTCTGCAATTTTTGAAAAATTCGCACCAAGAGAAAGATAGTATACAGCAACGACCAATATTATTACGCCTAAAATAATTTTTATTGTTTGTTTAATCATAATGTGTATAGTAATTTTTTATTTTCATTTACAATATTGTTTTTACCACCATTTATATCCATGGTTGCAAAAAGAAGCTGAGATTTAGAAAGCAACATAGAAACTGTTTCATCAAGATTATTTATTATCATAACTTTTTTGCATATATACCAACAATTGATGATAATGACCTGAAAATTGAAAAAAATCTGTCTACTATGTCAACAAACAAGTATATTGGCAGTGGCAAGTCCTTTGGAGTTGTAGAATAAAAAGCAAATTTTTTATTTATACAAAAATTATTCATTTTCAATAAATCACACAACGCTTTGAGTGTAAAAAATCTTATATGCTCGGTATTGTTTCCTGAATTTAACAAAAAAGGTTTCCCAGCCCCATTGTTTTTGAAACTAACAGAACAGGAAAACGGATTATATCCAAAAAGTAAAAATATACGAGCATGCCATGCCGCTAAGTTTGGGGTAAGAATAAGAACACTCCCTTCGGGTTTTAATGCCCAATATATGAACTCAACTATACGATCTGGGTCAAAAACATGTTCAATGACATCACCGCAAAAAATGAAATCAAAACTACTACTTTTAAATGGAAATTTATCTTTATCCATATCTGCGCAAACAGCATCAATACCACGAGCTTTGGCTTTCTCAACTGCTTCCTTAGAAATATCAATACCATAAATATTTTTCGCACCTATTTTTTTAGCAATAACTTCCGTTAGACATCCATCACTACAACCAACATCCAAAAAACTATCAAACTTCTTACCATCAAAAAATTTTAATATTTTTATAATTTTATGGTCACCTAATGGTCTATTACTGTATTTAGTAAACAACTCATTATATATTCCACTCTTTTCCATTTTATCATCTCCTACTGTTTTTTAATAAAAGCAAAAACACCACAGAAACGACCAACTACCCAAAACATTCATCTAAAAAATTGTATCAAAATGGAGCACAAAGCAATTTTCTATCTTTACTTAAATAAAAATTAAAATTTGCAACTGAAAAAGCAATCAACGACATAAAAGTAAAAACCAAATATTTCTCAATTTAACAGAACCAATAATACTATTAATATCGGTATTTTTTGATAGCAAGTAAACTGCTAAACTAAACAATATTATACTTATTAAAGCATGTAACCATTTATTTTTTATTATCCCTAACAAATTTCATTATTTTTAAAAAACACGCTTGACTAAAGACAATAAACAACAGCAATAAATATCATTGTATTTAAAATAATTCTTATTATTGTTTTGTCATAATGTGTTTAACAACTTTTTAATCTCATTTACAATATTGTTTTTGCCGCTATTAATATCTATTGGTGTAGAAAGAAGGTGGGATTGAGAAAGCATCATAGAAACTGTTCCAGCAAGGTTATTTATATCCCACACAACTGCAATGTTTGGCCTATTTTCACTCTCAATAATTTTACAAATCTCACTTTGATGATCATTGAAATGTTCCTTGAATTTTGCAAACCGAGGAACAATAACTGTTTTTTTTGAATATTTTTTCGCAAGAATGAGTGTTCCAATACCCGCATGGCAAATAAGTAGTTGGCAATTTCTTATGAGATTTTCGGATTCATTATATGCTACATATTTTGAATATTTACAATTTAGTGGTTTGTAATTAGAACAACCAGTTTGAACATAGAAATCTAATCCTGTAATTTCTGCAATTAAATCGATACTTTTTATGAGCCTATCAAATCCTTGCACCATACTACCAACTGTTACAAATATCATAGCAACCCACCAACATATTTTGCCTTTTTGCCATACTTTCCAAGCAATGTTTTCCATTGTACAATAAACAAGTCAGCAATCGGATAAACCAATTTACCAGTTCCTGATGGATTAAACACTTGAGCACTACATTCAACATATATTAATTGCGAGTGATAGAATAATTTACATAAAAGGAAAAATGGAATTGCGATTTCTGCCCCTGTTGAAAAAACAACTGCAGGTCGAGTGCGAAAAATTATTTTTATAGTGTTTAGCAAGAATATTCCCATATTAAATACTCCGCCAAGTGGGTTAGGGACTAAATAAACTTTATTGAAACATTCTGATTCTAAAACATAGTCATCCCTATAAGTTACAAGTGTTTTATCGAACCCATTGAAGACATCAACTAATTCAATTAACTCCGTGAAATGCCCACCTCTGGCACAAACCATCAATACATTCTTACTCATACGATTGCGACTCCCGGAACCTATTATGACAAATTATCAATTAAACATCTTAAACATGAATTTTAAAAGGTTATTTATAATCACATTTTTTTGCATATATACCAATAATTGATGAGAATGATTTGAAAATAGAAAACAATCTATCTGCCATATCTACAAACAAATATATCGGTAATGGCAAGCTTTTTGGAGTTGGAGAATAGAAAGCAAATTTTTTATTTACAATAAAATTATTTATTTTAAATAAATCACATAACGCTTTGAGTGTAAAGAATCTTATATGTTCAGTACTATTTCCAGAACTTAACAAAAAAGGTTTCCCAGCCCCATGGTTTTTGAAACTAACAGAACAGGTAAACGGATTATACCCAAAAAGCAAAAATATACGAGCATGCCAAGCAGCTAAATTGGGTGTAACAATAAGAACTCGTCCTCCAGGTTTCAATGCCCAATGTACGAACTCAACAAGACGATCGGCGTCAAAAACATGCTCAATAACATCACCACAAAAAATAAAATCAAAACTATTGCCTTTAAATGGAAAATCATCTTTATCTATATCTGCAGTAACAGCATTAATACCACGAGCCTTTGCCGTCATAACTGCTTCTTTTGAAATATCAATTCCACAAACATTTTTAGCACATATTTTTTTTGCGATCACCTCTGTTAGACAACCATCTCCACAACCAATATCCAAAAAACTATCAAATCTCTTATCATCTAAAAATTTTAATATTTTTATGATCTTGTGCTCATCTAGTGATCTGTTGCTGTATTTGGTATATAATTCATCATAAATTTTATTCTTATCCATTTTCACCTTCTATTGTTTTTTAGAAAAGCAAAAACACCATAGAAACAACCAACCATCCAGAACATTCCTCTTAAGAATTGTACCAATATGGAGAACAAAGCGACTCTTTTATCTATCCTTAAATAATAATTAAAATTTGCGCATGAGAACCCAATTAATATCATGGAAATAATTAAAAAATATATAAAACCAAATCTGATGAAAAAAATTAGCGGGAACATTAAAATAAATATAGCAGATGAGGCAATCTGAAACTTTATATACCACGGAGTATACACATCGCCCTTTGTTTTAGTTGGATGATTTCTATACAACTTTACCCGATCAAATGCTCGCCAGAATTGATTTAGCAGGTATTTTTTTAAGTTTTCAGGATGATAGTGACCAACAATTGCCAAAGGCACAAAAACAATTTTATACTTATTAGATATTTTATAGGTTAGATCCCAATCTTCACCGCTGGGAAATTTATACCTTTCATCAAAACCATTAAACTCTTGCAAAACATTTTTCTTAATTGCCAAATTATATGAACCATGCGCATCAATGCAACCTTTCACATTTCTGTATTTTGACTCTATTTCTAAACCAATAAATTTTGCAAGTAAATTATTTTCATTTAGTGTTCTATAAGTTCCACCAGCAGCCGCAATATCTAAGTTCTCAAACGGAGCAATAAGTTTTTCTAACCAGTCTTTGTTTGGTTTGCAATCACCATCTGTAAACACACATATATCCGCATTGGAATTTTTCCAAGCAATGTTTCTTGCAGCAGCTGGTCCAGCATTTTTTTGATAGTAATATTTTATTTGGTTGTTACATTTTGCATATTGCTTTATAATCTCTGCGGTTTTATCCGTTGAACCATCATCCACAATTACAATTTCATCAGTTTTAAGCGTTTGTACAAGTAAATTTTCAATCAATCCGCCAATTGTACTTTTCTCATTATAAACGGCAATATTAACTGCAATTTTAGTACTCATCTTTTAACTCTTAACTTTTTTACGAAAAAATAATTTAAAAAACTTTTTAACCCGTAAAACTTCCTAATTATGTCATGAAAGCTTCTAACAGTAAATAACATCTTTATTATCTGTACAGGTCTTAAATAAAACTCTCTAAGACCTTTGTCTATGTAGAAATCAATTTTAGATTTTGACATTTGTGGATATGAGAGCAATGTAACTTGTTCTTTTTTGTCATTTACCCAATCTTCCCAGTTGGTAGCAGTCAAATATTTTTTTTCTTTTGCCCATTTGTATAACGGTGTTCCTGGATATACGGCAATGCCAGATATTTGAATAGTGTCCAATGGTAAACTTTTTGCAAAATCTATTGTTGCCTGAGCACTTTGTTCTGTTTCCCCTGGCGCACCTATCATAAAACACCCATGAATAACAAAACCAAGCTTGTGTGCGTTATAAGCGAATTTATTAGCCATTTCAATAGTTGTTCCCTTTGCAACTGCCTTCAACTGCTCATTAGTTCCAAACTCAAAACCTACCATTAACATTCTACAACCTGCTTTTTTCATTAAAGGTAACAAGTCGAGTTGCACATCAACTCTAATATTACAACTCCATTTTATTTTTTTATGAAGGCCTCTGGCCATTATTTCGTTGCACACATCTATAACATGTTTCGGATTGGCTGTAAAAGTATCTGTTTCAAACATTATCTCCTTAAGATATGGAAATAATGCAATATCATATTCAATTTCATCAACTACAGCTTTCGCACTTCTTACCCTAACATTTGAACCATTGATTACATGCCTCTCTCTACAAAATGTGCAAGAGCCATGGCATCCTCTTGCTGAATACAATGTCAAAAATGGATATAGTTTTCCTGCATCATGGTACCAGTGTGGATCAATGTGTTTCCATGCGGGAAATGGCAAAGTATTTACATCAATTGGCAAAACAGGAGGGTTATTAACAATATCACTCTCACACCTATAAGAGATACCTTGTACCTCTGAAAACTTTTTGTCTGCCGAAATTTCGCACAAAGCCTTTTCTGGCTCACCTCTGGCAATTACATCCACACTACAACCCGCAATATCAAATGTATTCTCTGGTTCAGCTGAGACATGAGCCCCTACAAGTACATTAATACAGTTTGGATAACTTTTTTTTATATCAAAGGCATAATTGATATCGTTATATATACTTGGTGTGGTTGTATGAATTACAGCTATATCTGGAGCGAATTTGATTACTTCAGATATTACTTCTTCACTTGTCATATTCCTTGCAGCGCCTTCAATAAACTTACACTTATGACCATCTCGCTCTAACATAGCAATCAAAATAAGCGCCTGTTCAGGATGCCTCTGTACTCGCCCCCTTGATTTAGCGGCCCAGCGGGCTGAACGAACAAAATCATCACCATAAGGTGGATTTACATAAACTATTTTTTTCATTTATTCAATTTATTACCATTTAATTTTTGCTCTAAAATTGCAACCTTTTGAGCAAGTGTTTTTTGGTTATTTGTCAGTTTTGATATTACCGTTGAAAAATGCAAAACAATTAAAAGCAAAAACATAACAGCAAGAAAAAATAATGCTGAAATTGGCAACGCGGCACCTATAAGTTTTGTAAACCAAAATAAAACTGGTGGAAATAGTGAAACCAAAAACAAAAAAACAGCCGTTACAATCCAAAGCCACGAGTACTCTTCATTTAACTTCTTTCTTCTTACAAGTTCAAAAACCAGTATGAGAATACCAACACTCACAGCAATTGAAAGTACTAAATTACTTAAAGTCATTTTGTTTTTCCCCTTAACAATGTAACCGTAATTGAAAACAGCATCTTAAACACATAGTAATACGCACCCAAACCATGATGCAACGGCTTATCTTTTGTATTTTGGCTCATAAGAACAGGAACTTCTTGTATTTTAAAGCCAGCGATATGCGATTGAATTATTAAATCGGCATCTGGAAAGTTTGCGGGATATTGCTGTGGCTGAGCATAATACTCAATTACTTTTCTGTTTACCGCACGGTATCCGGAAGTTGAATCAGTTATTTTTGTTTTTGTTATTACACTTGCAAGCGTGTTAAATACTCCCATGCCTATTTTTTTTGCAAACTCAGCTTTGTACTGCCCAACACCCAGAAAACGCGAACCAATTACTATATCGGCACTTCCGTTTTTAAGCGGTTCCAATAATGACGGTAGAAATTCCGTATCGTGTTGACCATCAGCATCTATTTGTACAACAAAATCATAGTCGTTATATTTTGCAAACAGGTAACCGGTTTGCCTGGCGGCACCATCACCAAGGTTAAACGGATGACTAAGCACAATAGCGTTTAGAAGCTGACACACACTGCAAGTTAAATCTTTTGAACCATCATCTATAACAGCAATGTCGGCATTTGGCATTACCTTTTTTATGCCGTTTATTACTCCGACAATGCCACTTGCCTCGTTGTAAGCAGGTATAATTACAAGAATTTTTTCTTGCATCAAACAAACTCCTTAAAAACTTGGTTTGCCAAAAGCATACCGCGCTTTGTAAGGCGTATTATTTTGCCATCTTTCATAATAAGTTTTTTACTTAATAAATCATTTATGGCAGTGCCGTATTTATCCATTACTATATCAGAAAGGTCAACACCATCGCGACAACGCAGGTTTAAAATTATGTGATCAGTAAGGTTTGTTTGTTCATCTATCACTTCTTCTTCTACAACGGCACTGCCTGTTGAATTTATTTTTTCTATGTACTCTTCAATTGTCTGAGTGTTTTTAAAACGCATACCTTTTAAGTGCGATGCCGCGCCAGAGCCGAGCCCAATGTACTCTCTATTTTTCCAATAAATCATATTGTGCCTTGACCTGAAACCATCACGCGCCCAATTTGAAATTTCATAGTGCTCATAACCCCGTTTTTCAAGCATCTGCTCTGACCATTCATAAATTTCTGCCTGCTTGTCTTGATTAACTTTAACTTTTTGAGTATAAAATGGCGTGTTTTCTTCTATTGTTAGAGGGTAAAGTGATATATGTTGTGGTTCAAATGTCAAGGCGTCTTCAAGTTCACCTTGCCATTCAATTATAGTCTGGTGAGGAAAACCATAAATTAAATCCAAGCTTACATTTTGAAATTGTAGTTTTTTTATCTGCCTAAAAATTTCACGAACCCGTTCAACAGTGTGAATGCGCCCAAGATATTTTAGGTTGTTATTATTTAAAGACTGAACACCAATACTTAAGCGATTAATTCCCCAAACTTTAAGGGCCCTCAACTTCTCTTCGGTTGCCGACTCGGGGTTTACCTCAACCGTTAACTCAAAAAGTCCGGAATAACCGAATATTAAACGGACATTATTTAGTAAATCAAGCAATTGCTCTGTTGAAAGAACGGTTGGTGTTCCGCCCCCAATATAGAGAGTTTCAATTTTGTATCCTGAATATTTTGCCATCTCCTTTTTTAGAGCATTAAGATATGGGGCAATGAGATATTCTTTGCCCGCAAATGATGCAAAATCACAGTAATAACACTTTGATTTACAAAATGGTAAATGTATATATAAACCGTTCATTTTTAATTATTTATTCAAGATGTTTATATTATTTACAAAATTTTATTTAATCAACCGCCATCTATTTGCTGGCCAGTATAGAAAAAGTGGTTTGCCTTTAATTCTATTTTCAGGTAATGGCCCCCAAAAACGCGAATCAAATGATCTATCTCTGTTATCACCCATTGCAAAGTAACAACCCGCAGGAACAACAACTGGACCAAAATTATCTCTTACAACATCAAGCGCCATATCGGCAAAATCACCATTTTCCCATGCTGCCTGATAATCTTTTTGGGTTTGGAAAACTTTTGGGGACTGATAAAAGTTCATATCTTCAAAATTTAGATAACTTTCCTCTACCGGTTTATCATTTATGAATAGTTTTTTATTAACTACTTCAACCTTATCGCCACCGATAGCAACACACCTTTTAATAAAGTCCTTTTCAATTTTTTTTACCCTTTCTTCACCGACAAGTGCTTTAATTGGCGCCCTAAAAACAATTATGTCGCCTCTTTGCACTTTGCAAATAGGAAATATCCTCTTGCCATCGGCAAGAGGAATATGAAAACCATAAATAAATTTGTTAACGAATAGATGATCTCCCTCAAGCAAGGTCATACGCATACTGCCTGAAGGTATTTTAAATGCCTGAAGCAAAAAGTACATTATTATTGCGGCAATTATTACGGCCGACCAGCCGGTTTCTATCCACTCATGTGACCACATAAAAAACTTATTGCAAGCTAAAACTTTATTAACATTCTTTATATGTCTTAAAACACGTGCAATAACATACAACAAAATACCGGCAAGTAATAACTTAAATTCCATTTTAGCTCCTAATCATTTAATTTTAATACTGCAACAAATGCTTCAGAGGGTATTTCAACCCTGCCAAATTGACGCATCTTTTTTTTGCCTTCTTTTTGTTTTTCAAGTAGTTTGCGCTTTCTTGAAATATCACCACCATAACACTTTGCAATAACATCTTTTCTAAGAGCTTTTAGCGTTTCACGACAAATTATACGGTTACCTATGCGTGCTTGAATTGGTATTTCAAACATATGCCTTGGAATTATTTCTTTTAATTTCTCGGCTATAATTTTTGCCATATGATAAGAACTGTCTTTGTGCGCAATAACAGAGAAAGCATCTATTACTTCTTCATTTATCATAAACTCAAGTTTTACTAAGTCCCCAGGCTTAAAACCGATATGTTCGTAATCAAACGAAGCATAGCCCCGAGAAACGGATTTTAACGAATCGAAAAAACCAATGATTACCTCTGAGAGGGGCATTTCATACTTTACAATAACTGTTTTTGTGTCAATATAACGCATATTCAGTTGTTTACCGCGTTTTTTTTGGCATAGGTCAAGCACCTGACCAATATAATCAACCGGGCATATTACTGTCGAAATAACATACGGCTCATTTATCTCTTCAATATTTGCTTGATCTGGGAAATTTGCGGGGTTTGCAACTTCAATAATTTTGCCTTTTGTTGTAATTTTATAAACCACATTTGGAGATGTAATAATTAGGTCAAGGTTAAACTCGCGTTCAAGGCGTTCTTTTACAATTTCCATATGTAAAGAACCCAAAAAACCACAACGAAAACCAAAGCCCAAAGCCGACGATGTTTCCGGCCAGTAAAAAAGCGACGAATCTGAAAGGTGCAGTTTTTCAAGCGCCGTTTTTAGGTTATCATAGTCCGAGGTATTTACAGGGTAAAGACCGGCAAAAACAAACGGTTTAATTTCTTTATAGCCAAGATGCGGCCGGCTTGTTGGCCGCGATTTTTCTGTTATTGTATCGCCAATTTTTACATCATGTATATCTTTTATGCCGGCAACCACATAACCAACTTCTCCGGCACTAATAGTATTTGAAGCCACAAGTTTTATTTGCATATACCCAACCTCAAGCACATCGTAAGATGCCCCTGATGATGCAAATAAAATATTGCTTTTATTTGTGATTTTACCTTCAAGAACCCTTATTAAAATAATTACGCCTCTATATGGGTCGTAAAATGAATCAAATATTAGAGCGCTAAGCGGTTCATCGGCACTTCCGATAGGGGCAGGCACTTTAGCAATAACTGCGGCTATTATTTCCGCAATACCTTTGCCTTCTTTTGCGCTTGCGAGAAGTGGTTCATCTTTTATATTTAATGCCTCTTCTATAAGCACCATTGAGTTAAGAATATCCGCTGTTGGCAAGTCAATTTTGTTTATAACAGGGATAATTGTTAGGTTTGCATTACGGGCAAGAATTGTATTGGCGAGTGTCTGTGCTTCTACACCTTGAGATGCGTCTACAACCAAAATTGCACCTTCACACGCAGCAAGTGCTCTGGAGACCTCATAAGTAAAATCCACATGACCTGGGGTGTCAATTAAATTTAACATATACTCTTTACCGTCTGGAGCGGTATAGTTCATTCTTACAGCTTTTGCTTTTATTGTTATTCCGCGTTCTCGTTCAAGCTCCATACCATCCATAATTTGAGCGCGCATTTCTCTTTTAGATACAGTACCCGTAAACTCAAGCAAGCGGTCTGCAAGCGTACTTTTGCCATGGTCAATGTGTGCTATTATGCAAAAATTTCTTATTTCCATAGTTATATTTTAACCCGCATTTTGCAATAGGTTCAAAAATCAAGGCGAAAGGACATGCCAAACCCTATTGCAAAATTCAGGTTTAAGGTGTCGTGTGCTTTTTGAAACGCTTGATAAGCTCTTCTCTATTTGGCGATTCTAGCAAGTCATTTGCAAGCTCCCTTGCTTGCGCGTAAGAAGTATTTCTAATTATTTTTTTTATTTTTGGTGCCTGAACAGGTGAAACGCTAAGTTCATTTAAACCAAGCCCAACTAAAACAACCGTAAGTGATGGGTCTGCTGCCATCTCGCCGCATAGTCCAACCCACTTACCTGCCCTATGAGCGGCTTCTACAACATTTTTTATTAGTCGCAGTATTGCAGGGTGTAACGGATCATAAAGAGATGCCACATTTTCATTTACTCTGTCAATCGCAAGGGTATACTGAATTAAATCATTTGTGCCAATTGATAAAAAGTCGCAATGCGCGACTATTTGATCGGCCGTTAAAGCCGCAGATGGCACTTCTATCATTACACCAACTTCTATATTTTCATCAAATTTTTTACCTTCGCTTCTAAGCTCTTCTTTAGTTTCTTCTAAAATTTTATTTGCCGCAAGCAACTCACCCAAACCTGAAATCATCGGATACATAATTTTAATTTTGCCCTCGGCTGATGCTCTTAGTATTCCGCGTAGCTGTGTTTTAAATATTTTTGGATATTTAAGTGAAAGCCTTATGGCACGCATCCCAAGAAATGGGTTTCCCTCTGTGGCCACACCCTCTAGGCCCATACCTGAAAGTTTGTCGCCACCAAGGTCAAAAGTTCTAATTATTACACTATATGGCATCATTTTTTGGGCTATTCGCGAATAGTTTTTATAATGTTCTTCTTCGCTTGGCATTGAGCTTCTGTTAAAGTAAATAAACTCAGATCTGTAAAGACCAACCCCTTCGGCCCCATGGCTTAAAACCGATGCCGTCTCACTTGGGTTATCTATGTTTGCACCTATTACAATTCTATGACCGTCGATTGTTTGAGCCGGCAAATCTTTAAGTTTTTCTAACTCTTTTGTCTGCTCAAGTTGTATCTCTTTTTCATGCCTGTAGTTTTCAAGCATTTCAAGGCTTGGATTTATTACTACAATACCCTGATTACCATCGACTACTATTGTGTCACCCTCTGAAATTTTTGCTGTAACATCTCTAAGACCTACAACCGCGGGAATTTCCAAACTTTGGGCGAGTATTGCGGTATGTGATGTTTTGCCACCTATGTCCGTAGCAAAACCAATTAGCAAATTCTCGCGCATAGACAATGTATCTGATGGTGTAAAGTTATGTCCAACCACTACACCTTCAGTTTTAATATCTGCTATGGTGCGCCTGACCCCACCGGCGAGATGGCTTAAAAGTTTTTTACCTACATCGGCGATATCATGCTTTCTTTCACGGAAGTACTCATCATCTATCATCTCAAAAGAGTGAATAACCTTTTCAAGAACTTCACTTAAGGCGTACTCCGCGTTTATCCCGTCACTAATTATCTTTGTTACTTCCCTTGTTATAAGCGGGTCTTGCAATATTAGCAAGTGAGCATCCGCAAGGCGGGCATATTCTTTACCAAGCGTTTTATATATTTTTTCTTTTGTTACAAGCATCTCCGCATTTGTTTTGGATAATGCATCGCCAAAACGTTTTATTTCTTTTTTAATATCGTCTTTTTTAATCTCTCTTTTAGATGTATTAAACTCTTCATCTCTAAACAAGATTGCCTTACCAATAGCAATGCCAGGCGATGCAGCAATACCGTGTAAAATAGAAACTTTTGCGTTCATAGTTAATCCTTTTTCTCTATTCGCCAAAACCATTCTCAAAAATCCCAACTAATTCGTTAATTGCTTCATTTTCATCGCTACCATTTGCTAAAAGTTTTAACTGTGTGTTAAAAGCCGCCGCAAGTGTCATAAGGCCCATAATACTTTTGCCATCAACTTCTTGACCATCTTTTATAATTTTAATTTGAGAAGAAAATTTTGCGGCAGTTTGTACAAATAATGCCGCTGGCCTTGCATGCAAACCAAGCTTATTTTTAATTGTAACAATCTTTTCAATCATTAATGGCCCCTAATACAAAATAGTAATATGCCTAAAGCTATTGTAGAGTAAAAAATTATGTTCGGTGAAACCCTACGCCCAGTTAAATAAAGTGTTCCTGTAAATATACAAAGCAAAACAAGCATATGCTCTAAATTGAGGCCAAATTTAATGAAATAAACCACTAATGCGCAGACAAGTATAAAAATTCCTAAAATTTTAATAATTTTAATTGCTTCTTGTATATCTATCTCCGAAATTATGCCAATGGCCTTTTGCGGATATGTATAACTCATGCTAAAAGTCCACCATCTGAAAAAAATATGAACGATGTTATAAAAAACAATGAAACTTATAGGAATAAACCATGCCTCTCTGAAATATCCGTCTTTATACAAGAAAAGAGCAAAACAAATTGCGACAAGAGCCACAAATGGCCGCCATATTGCCCAAAAAAATGTATCACCAACTGCCGCCAGAGGGCCAGACATATTCTTTTTTAGCACTGTTATACTTTCCGGCGAAATATCGCTTTGACCATGTTGCGCAAGCTGGGTTTCTTTAGAAGCAATAACACCCATAATTATGCTTACCATATAAGGATGTGTATTAAAAAAACCAAGCTGCCTTAAAACAGCACTTGAACGCTCAGCGGGTGTTTTATATAGGTGCCTGATTAATGGCATCATTATATAAGCAAACCCAACATTTTGCATTCTTTCGTAATTCCATATTGCCTGTAGAAAAAAAGACCTTGCAAGCATTTTTATAAATATTATGTTTTTTAATAATCCGCGCTCATTACTTTCTTGCATTTTTACCGCCATCAATTAAAGATGTAAGTTTTGGACTAAAATTCCTAAACATAATCCCAAGCGCCATTATGGGCAAAAAACGCCATGAGAGAAAAAGCCCGTACATAACTTTGCTTGGCACCATAGCAAAAACCTCGCCAACCAGCCACTCACCAGCAATAATAAAAGCGAAATAGAAAACAAAGGCCTTCAAAAAAAATAAAACTATTCCAATAAATATACCTTTGCTTACTCTGCCAATTTTACCCGCTTTAACTCCGTTCTCAACCCAACGCATAACTAAAACATTTATTTTTCTTATCCACATGTCTAGTAACTTAAAAAACATTGCAGATGGTAAGGCGAATATAAGAGCTAAAACCATTACCGCATTATTATTGGGCATAGTTTTTATGCCCCATATAGTGGCAAGTATTGCAACAGTTGTAATATCTGCCGGCACTGCGGCACCCATTGGCAAAATACCTATCCATACAAACTCAACGATAATGCCAATCCAAATACCTGATGTTAAATCACCCAAAATACAGCCAAAAAGAGGGGCTACAACTATTGGCCTTGAAAACATAAACTGACCAAAAGGTGTTATATCTAAACTTATTAAAGCGGCGATAAAAGCTAATAAAACTATTTCAGGCATTCAAGCTTACTCCGCGGTAACTTTTATACTCAAAACCTTTTCTTTATCTAAAGCGTTTAAATTAAAAACCATGGCTAAGTTTACACCTTGGTATGTTCTCTCAAAACCACTTTCAGACAGAGAAACGGTCTCAAGCGCATTAACCCAAAGGTCAAAGTTAACATCTGACTCTATTTTGTAACGCAAACCGGAACATTTATCTATTACTTGCCAGCTTTTAATGGATTTATGCTCACCATATAAGTTGCTATCAAAACAATAAAAAGCCGCATTTAGCTCGCAAGCATATTTTGGTAACTGTTGCATACTTTCTTGATAAGTGAAATTATATTTAACCGAGAACCCATTTGTAATTGGCGAAAGTTTTTTGCGCAATGATAACGCAACAGAACCATTTGCGGATTGCACAGAACCACTTTTACTTAAAACTATGTTTTTGTTATCAACTGTATAAGCATAACTTGCATTTTGAAAATTTCCCATTTCTTCAAATGTATTGTTTGCAAATGACTCACTTGTAACCTCATCACCAAAAAAATGATCAAGCAGCGAACTTTTTTGTGTTTTGTCGTAATGTAAATATTTATCTAAGTTATTTTCTTTTACAAATACAATATCGTGAATGGTTTTTACATCTTGCTCGTAAACATTTGGGTTTTCCAAAAATTCTTTTAACTTTTTGTGATATGCCTCATACCTGCGCGCAAGCACATTGCCAAGGTTTATACTTTTATCAAGGATATCCCACTCTATTATCGAGCCACCAAGGTTTGGGGCTACATACAAGTTTTGTTTTTGCGACTCAAATATTAATTCATCAAAACCATCGGCGTTATAATCAAATACAGACCACCGTTTAAGCGGAGCAACTAAAGCATTTAACTTTTTTTCAGCGTCAAGGAGCTTTCTATATACGCCATTTCGCAAATGAGGTGAATACAGTCCGCCAAAAACACCATGCCAATAAGCGCAATTGCACTGCCCGGCATAAAGATCATCAGTTGCCATAAGCAAGGAACTTTCAGCATATTTACTTCTCGCACTCTCTAGTTTTTGGCTTACATAAAGCATTTTTTTATTCATGGCGTTAGCTTCCGGGTATTTGGCAAGAAAGTTACGCCAGAAACCGCCACGAAGAAATCTTTTTACACTATTATCGTCGTGAAAGCGTTTTGAAAGCAATTCAAAGGCATTTTGTGCCGAAGATGGCAAAGCCCACTCAGACATTTCAAAATATGAAGCCGTCGGCAAATAAACAATGCCCCTTGGGGGGGTTTTTGCCAAAACATCACTAAAAGTAGCGGTTTCTATCCAATGCGCATTTGAGCTAAGCATATCCAAAAACGCATTTAGCCACCCATGTTCATAAACATGCATTTTTGTTCCAGGCCAAAGGCCAAATTTTTCACCGTCATCGGCCATAACAGCTACAGGGTTATCACATTTTTCAAGAAGTTCTTTAAAAATATCAAGTGTACTTTCAGGGTTTTGAAACGGAATCGCATAACGAAGTTTTTGACTTATTGGAAATATACTCAACTTTGCGCCTTGGTCTTCTGTTATATAGTAACCGCAAAGCTCATCTGGATTTAGACCCGATGCCGCAAAATGTGCATCGTCAACCACACTATAATTCATGCCTGCATCAACAAGTGTTTTTGCAAGTTGTGGTTCCCAAACCCTTTCAGCAAGCCACATACCCTTTGGCTCTTTGCCAAAAGTTTGAGCAATGAAGTTATTTAATTTTTTAATCTGCCCCAAGCCGTCATTGTTAGGAATTGAAGGCAAAATTGGTTCGTAATAACCACCGGAAAGAAGCTCAAGCTGGCCACGGCTCACCATTTGTGAAACTTTATCAATGTAGGAAGGATATTCCTTTGATATAAAATCCCACAATATACCTGTACAATGCAAAACCCATTTTATGTTTGGTCTGCTATAAAGAGCATCAATAAACGGCAGATAGGCATCATTATAAGCCCTGTGAAAAACTTCATCAAAGTTACCTATCGGCTGATGATTATGCACAGCAAAAATAAAAGTTACTTTTTTCACTTTATACCTTTTGACTCTAAAATAATGTATTGAGCTACATTTACTCTTTCATCATTTGGCAAAACCCTACCCTCAAGTTCTACATTCAACTCAGAAATATTATGCAACGCGTCAACATCATCATTATCAACTGAAACATTTTTTAATATTTGTCTTTTGCCTTCAGTAAAATGCATACCGCCAACATTAACAGAGTGCACGCTTACCCCACGCTTTAAAAAACGTAAAACATCTTGTGGGTTTGAAAAAAGCATAAAAACTCTTTCTTTTTCATAAGCACCCGATAAAACCATATCAGCCGCCGCATGAACCGTAAGCGTAGAAACCTTTATTGTTTTTGGCACTGCCATAGCAAAAAGAACCTGTTGCATTTTATCTTTTGCAACCTCATCAGATACAATTGCAACCACATCTACTTCCATATTTTTTAGCCAGCCTTCAACCACTTGGCCATGAATTAAACGATCATCAATTCTCATAAAAACTACTGGCATATACTCTCCTGTGCTAGTAACAAATTCTTATTACTATTTTAATTTCTCCAAAAACATTTTTTTTGCATTTGTAATGTTTTTTATTCCATCAGCAATAATTTTTTGGGTCAGCTCCTCACTCTGCATTGTGCCTCTGTGCAAAAGTGCTGATATAAGCATATACAAATTTACTCCACTTATTATTTCAATGTTTTTATTTGCTGAAAGCGGAAGGCAAGCATTGCATGGTGTGCCACCTAACATATCCGTTAAAATAATAGCACTATCACCACTTTGGAAACCTTTTATTATTTTATCTATTCTAGTACTTAAAGATAAAAGTGTCTCTGTGCGTTGTAATGATAGTGAGTAAACATTTTCCTGATGACCAACTATACTTTCTGCTGTAGCAATTAACTCCCTTCCAAACTCGCCATGCGTAATTACTAAAATATTAAGCATTAGTACTCCTGGTATAATATTCATTATACCTGATAATCTGTGTAATTAAGATATCTTGAATCTTATAGGATGCCTTTTAATTATCTCAATAACATTTTTTGCAAGTTTTAATGGATCATGCCTTATATATTTACCCTGCACCAACATATCGGCAGCAACAACTTTAAACCTAAAAGAACCACCGCTTTCAATTTTTGGGCTCAATGGGATAGAATTATTTTTGCTATAACGCTTAAGTATTGATTTTGAAATAATGCTTTTGTTGGCAAGCACATAGTCAAATATATTTTCAGCAGAGTGCTTTTCTATTGCTTCAATATGTTCACGAATAGTATATCCGGTACTTTCACCAGGCTGTGTCATAATATTGGCAACATAAATTTTTATTGCCTTTGAGCGTTTTATTGCGTTTGTTACACCGTCTACAAGATAGTTTGAAATAATTGAAGTGTATAAAGAACCCGGCCCGCTAACAATAGCATCAGCAGAGCCGATTGCATCTAATACAGGATTATGTACTTTAACTTTATTTGGAACTATTGAAAGAAGATCAATGCGTTTTTTACTTTCTGAAATTTTGCTTTCACCAAAAACTATACTACCGTCAGATAACTTCGCCTTAAGTTTCGCACTGTCAAGAGTTACTGGCAAAACTTTGCCTCTTATAGCAAGAACTTCAGCGCACTTTGAAATAGCGTTATCAAGCCCTCCGGTTATAGCAGTCATTGCGGTAAGCAACAAATTACCAAAAGAATGACCAGAAAGCGGGCCTTTTGAAGCAAACCTGTACTCAAACAACCGAGACATAAGGTTTTCTTCTTCAGAAAGTGCAACCAAACAACTTCTTATATCTCCAGGCGGCAAGACACCAAACTCTTTTCTTAGCTTTCCGGAACTGCCACCATCGTCTGTAACATTTACAACAGCCGTAATGTTTGAAGTATAGTGTTTCAAACCACTTAAAAGCGATGCTAAACCTGTGCCGCCACCTATCACGACTATTTTATAGTTTGTATTTTTTTTCAAATGAATAAACCTTAATTGTGAATATCCCTATGATAAACTTGTGACATGTAACCTTTTTTTCGCAATATAAAACCTATTTTTTCTGAAACTGCAACAGACCTATGGTGCCCACCAGTACAACCAAGCGCTATAGTAAGGTGGCTTTTGCCTTCTTTAATAAAATTAGGGATTAAAAATGAAAGCATTTTTTCTAAAATTACTATAAAATCTTTCGCCTCTTTATGCTTAAAAACATAATTTTTAACACCGACATCTTTGCCTGTTTTATATCTAAGCGAAGCAACATAGTTTGGATTTGGAAGAAAGCGAACATCAAAAACCAAGTCGGCATCTAAAGGCAGACCATATTTAAAACCAAAAGAAAGAACAGAGATCTTCATTTTTTCTAATGTCTGATCACTTAGTTTTTTTGTCAAAATTTCTTTTAGCTCGCCTCCTGTGAGGTGAGATGTGTCAATAACATCATCTGCTAAATAGAGAATTTTTAACATCATTTTTCTTTCGGCATTTATTCCTTCACTGATCCGCCTTGCTAATGGGTGTCTGCGCCTTGTTTCAGCATACCTTCTAAACAATGTTGCATCATCTGCGGTAAAGAAAAGAATTCTGTGCCTAATGCCGCGTTTTTTAAGATCATCAACTATTTTTTCAATAGAATCAAGTGATTCTTTGCCTGCTCGAATATCAAGACCAACAGCAACTTTATTTAGCTTTCCGCCAGATTCAACACACAAATCCGCAAATTTACTTACAAGAGAAACTGGAATATTATCAACTGCAAAATATCCCATATCCTCTAAATTTTTTAGCGCCAAACTTCTGCCTGCACCAGAGATACCTGTAACTATAAGGAACTGTCTGCTCATTTTTTTTCACCACTTTGCTTTGCCATAATGCCAATTAATCTTTTGTTTAACTCTTTTGCAGGGTTTAGACCTTTTTTCTTTAACCGTTGATTTAAGCTTGCCATTTCAATAAGAATAGCTAAGTTGCGCCCGGGCTTAACAGGAAAAATAACTTCCGGAACATTAACATCGAGTAATGTGGTAAATCTATCGTCGATACCAACCCGCTCGTAATTATGAGTGCCATTCCAATCCTGCAGGCGCACCACAAGCTCAATTTTGCTTTCATCTAAAATAAAACCAATACTAAACATATTCTTTACATCAATTATACCCATACCACGTACTTCTATATGATGTTGAATTATTTCCTGGCTTTTGCCTATAAGTACACCGCCAGAGAGTTGCCTAAGCTCAATAACATCATCGGCAACAAACATATGCCCGCGCTTCATAAGTTCCAAAGCGCACTCCGACTTACCAATACCGGCATTACCCAAAATTAAAACACCAAGGCCATAAACATTTACAAGTACACCATGCACTTGAGTTGTTCTTGCCATTTTATCTTCAAGATAAAAAATCAACTCTGCCATAAGCCCAGATGGCTTTAATTTAGAGTGCAATAACGGGCACATACATTGTGCATGCACCTGCATCATTGACGGTAATGGTTCTAATGAGTGTGTAAGTATTACACAGGGAAGGCGCTGGTAAGAAAGCAACTTTGTAAGAACTTCAACTTGTCTTTCGTGTGAGAGTGTTTTTAAAAATATATATTCGGCAAGACCAATTATTTGCAACCGTTCTGCTGGGAAGTGTTCAAAAAAACCAGAAAGCGCAAGCCCGGGCCTGTTTATCTCTGAAACAGTTATCTTTCTACAAAGACCTTCAACACCACTAAGAAGAGAAAGTTTTAGGGCTTCATTTTTTTCATTAAGCAATGTGCCGACGGTAATCTCTGCCATAGACCCCTTATATATTGAGGCAGGTTTTAAATGCTGCTCGCGGCGCTACTTAATACTCGTCTTCCTTTTCAATAATGCCAACAACATCTTTTACTGTTTTCGCGTCTCTGAGCGCTTGACGGAAAAACTTATCTTTGAACAAACGAGTTATTCTTGCAAGAGCCTTAAGATGCTGGCCTGCAGCATCAAGCGGACCTACCAATAAAAATATCAAATAAACTGGCTCACCATCTAAAGAATTAAACTCAACACCGTTACTTGATATGCCAATTACTCCAACTTGCTCTTTAACTGCATCAGTTTTACCGTGCGGCAAGGCTACACCTTGACCAATACCTGTAGAACCGAGTTTTTCTCTTTCGAGAATTGTTTTTGTTATCTCATTGGAATCTTTAATTTCGCTTGTCTTCGCCAACGAATCAATAAGTTCTTTTATTGCCGCCTTTTTATCGGTGGACTTTAAATCAATCACTATTGCCTCAGGGCACAAAAATTCCATGATCCTCATAAATCAATAAATCCTCCCCTCTTGTTTTTATAAAATTAAATTCTCGGTTCTACCAAACCAAATGTACCGTCGCCTTTGCGGTAAAGTAAATTCAACTGATCTGAAGATTCATTTAAAAACATATAGTAATCATAACCCAAAAGCTCCATCTCATCTATTGCCTCACCAAGAGTTACCGGCTTTACATCAAAGTGTTTAACTTCGCTTATTTTTGCCTTCTCACTGTATTTTAAAGGAACACAGTTAAGCATACTTTCGGTCATATTCTTTAAAGATACTGCACGAGTTTTGTTTTTTACACGGTGTACTTTAACTTTTTCTTTATGTTTTTTTAGTTGTTTTTCTATTTTATCCAAAGCAAGGTCTATTGCCGCATACATATCGTTGGACTCATTTTTTGAACGGAAAGTTGATTTTGTAGAAGTAATAATTATTTCGGCAGATTGCTGAAACTTTTTTTCAACAGACAATATAACTTGTGCTTTTGCTGGTGAGCTAAGGTACTTATCATACTTGTCAAGCTTTTTTCTTGCATACTCTGCTAAAGCAGGTGTTAAATCCAAATGTCTTGCTGTAATTTTTATATGCACTTGCTTCTCCTATATTATTCGCGCCACCATTTTAACCCGAATTTTGCAATAGGATTTGGAATTCGTCAAAAGATATGGGACATTTTCTTCCGCAAAAATCTTGCGAATGGAATAACCATTCGCTGCAATCTTTGCGTTAAAACTGCCTCCATCTCTTTCGTCTCGGTTCTCAAACCTATTACAAAATGCGGGTTTAACTTTAAGCAAAACGCCAGTTTTTAAAACCAGCTATGGCTAAAGCCAAAGGTGCCTCGCTTATAATTTTTTAAAACATATAAGTTGTATACGGTACTTTATACTAAATAATTACTTATAATTCAAAGATTATCTTGAATTAATTACAACTTGAATTTCTCGCCCAAATAAACTCGCCGTGCATCGGGACTTTCAATTAACTCTTTAGCATTGCCGGTAAGCAAAACCTTTCCTTCAAAAATAATGTATGCTCTGTCTATTATCTCAAGTGTTTCTCTAACATTGTGATCTGTAATGAGAATCCCTAAGCCCATTACTTTTAAACGACCTATAATACCTTGAATATCTGCAACCGTTATTGGGTCTATGCCGACAAAGGGTTCATCTAAAAGCAGGAATGACGGATCTGTTATTAACGCTCTTGCAATTTCACAGCGACGCTTTTCCCCTCCGGAAAGTGTAAAAGCAATTTGGTCTTTGAGCCTTTCTAGGCCAAGATCAGCTAAGAGCGCACTGACTTTGTTTACCCTCTGAGTTTTTGTAAGCGGCATTAGCTCTGCAATTACCATTAAGTTTTGCCAAACTGTCAAATGCCTAAATATTGATGGTTCTTGCGGCAAATAACCAATACCCAAACGAGCCCTTTTATACATTGGTAAATTTGTTATTTTAGTGGAATCAATAAAAACATCACCTGAGAGAGCAGTAACAAGCCCTGTTATCATGTAAAAAGTTGTGGTTTTGCCAGCACCATTGGGACCCAAAAGCCCAACGATCTCGCCTTGTTTGACTTCTACATTTACCCCATTAACCACAAGGCGATTCTTGTAACTTTTTTTTAGATTAACGCTTCTTAAAGTTTTCATTGTTTTTATCATTGAAATTTACCGTACCATCAACATTGCCGTTAAAAATTATCTGTTTTTTTTCAAGTTTAATGGTTGCGGTGTCGGATAGTATCTCTGCACGGTTAGCTAAGCCATCATCAAATACAACAAGAGGCCTTGGCACTCCGCTAAGCACAATTTGCTTTTCTTTTTGTAAAAATAAAGCACTGTTTGCCTTTGCTAAACCTGAAGAGGTTATTACTTCAACATCACCAAATGCCACTATACTTTCTGAGCTTTTGTTTAACATTATGTTATTAGCGAAAAGCGTTGCATTTGTAAGAGAATCTGATGAACTATAAACTACCTCTGAGCGATTGCCCAAAAGCTCGCCACTTTCAGTTGTCATATTATATTTGGCGCTTTGCGAACGAGCATTGAGTTTTTCACCTATTTCAGTGGTTGTTTTTATTTCAACATTGCCATAAGCACTTAACAAATTACTTTCTTTATCTTGAATTAACTGATCTGCAACTAAAGTGCTGCTGCCTCTTCTAACAGATGCCCCACCATCAAATTTTATTTTTTTACCGCCAGATATTATCTCCATCTTTTGGCCTTTAATAAATGTTTTTGGCTTTGTGGCGCAAAATGACGGAGTTAAATATAAAACAACCAACGCTACGCTTAAGAATTTTATCATTCTATTGCCAATTCTTGATTTTTTATAATAATACTTTCAAGGTCCGGTGTTGCCTCGAACCCCCTGCCGACGATTTTTTGCCCTTGACGTACCAAAACAATTTTACTTTCTGTAAATATCTTTTTTTCGGCCGAATTGTACGATAACGACTCAGTTTTTAAACTTTCACCTTTTGAATTTTCAAGCAGGCACTTACCCCAACAGGTCATATCATAAGTAACACTGTTAACCTCGCCCTCATTTGCAACAAGTTTTGAAGTTGCATTCGATTCTGAATAAAAATGAACTATCGGTTTATGAAGTAAAATTTTATTTTCTTTATCTAATACCTGAGCAGAGTCGGCCTCAAGAGTCCAATTTGTTTTGCCGTTTTTTGCATCGGTTACACTAAACTTTTCAATGACCTGTTCGGCCGCAAAACTCTCGCCTCCCTTTTGCTCAACTTCTTTTGCGCAGGAAACAAAAAATAAAAGCCCAAAAAACAGCAGGGATAGCGGGAAGTAAGCAAAAGTGATTATTTTTTTGTTTTCCATCGTTCGTGCATCCATACCCACTGCTCTGGCAAACGCGCAATATGGCTTTCAATAAGTTGTGTTATATGAGCTGTGTTATTTAAAACATCTGCGTCAAAATTGCCGGTGCGTTTTAATTCTATTGGTTCTAATATTACCTTGTGCCTATCATCGCTTAACCTTTCATCTATAGCGAGTAAAACAGAGGCATTTGTTTTTATGGCAAGCGTGGCAAGACCGGAGGGCGTATAAGCTAACTTATTAAAAAAATTCACAAAAACACCTGGCACTGCCGTGTCTTGATCTATAAGCATTGCTATTGACTCATTATTTCTTAATGCCCTCAACATTTGCCTTGCGGCGTTATCGGCAGAGCGCAAAATTACATTTTCACCTTTTGACTGCCTAAAACCAATAAGCATTGAGTTTAACTGCGGGATGTAAATTTTTTTCGCTATTACATTTATTGGCATGCCGCTAAGCGCAAGAGCTGCACCCATAATTTCCCAGTTGCCACAATGAGCGCTTGCAAGCAACACACCATTGCCGCAAGAAAGAGCTTTTTTAAAAGCATCAAGGTTTTCAATAGTTACCAAAGAATTTATTCTTTCCTTAGTGAGCTTTGGGAATGAAAACAACTCAAATAAATTTTTACCCTGGTTTTCAAAGACCAATTTGGCTATTTTGCGTATTTCTTTTTTACTTTTATCTCTAAATGACTGTTCTAAATTTTCTATTGTTATTTTGCGCGCCTTAACTGCAAAATAAAACACAACATTGCCAATTAAAGCACCAATTTGAACAGAGAGTTTGTACGGTAACACAAGTACCGCTTTGGAAAACAATAAAGCTGCAATATAATAAAGTTTTCTAAGTATTGCTTTCATCAAAGATATTTGGCATTCGCTTTATGCCACAAACCCTTTGCCCTAAGCACAATGTCTACAATCTCTCTTAAAACACCCTTTCCACCAGCTTTTTTAGTTACAATGTCAGAGTATTTTTTAACCTCGGAAAAAGCATCGGCTGGGGCAACCGCAATGCCTGCAAACCTGAGGGCAGGTAAATCAACTATATCATCACCGATATAAAGAACATTTTTTGGTAAAATTTTTAGTTTTGAGCATATTTCAATTAAAGCTTCTTTTTTGCTCATGCACTCTTGGTAAAGAAAATCTATGCCTATTTCTTTTGCCCTAAGCGCTACCTGTTTTGATTTTCTTCCTGTTATCCATGCAAATTTTATACCGGAATCTGCCTTTTTTGCAGCGCTAAAGGCATATCTGTCACGTACATCCCAAATTTTTATTTCTTCACCCGAGTGTAAAATTATGATCTCACCGGCAGTTAAAACACCGTCAATATCACTGGCTATAAGCTTTATCCCTTTGGCAAGTTGTTTAACCCGGATTTTGCAATAGGATTTGGAATTCGCCCGAAGATATGGGACATTTTTTTCCGCAAAACCCTTGCTAATGGAATTACCATTCGCTGCAACTTTTGCGTCAAAAATGCCTCCATCTCTTTCGTCTCGGTTCTCAAACCTATTACAAAATCCGGGTTTAATGTTTTTAATCATTATTTATTTTCTTCTTGAGGGAGTTTGTTTAGCCATGGAGTTATATCTTTTGGAATTTGGCGCATATATGGTTTGAGCACAACATTTAACGTGAAAAATGCAATAAGTAAAACGGAGTAAATTATAACAAGCGCACTTATATGCCACTTCCAAGTTGGCTTCCAAAGCTTAACCTGAATTAGAGGAGCTGAGCATTTTTTGCAATTCTTTAAGCCGTCTTTATTTTCACTTTGACATTTTTGGCACCTCATTTATTGCCTCCAAAAAACGGTTTTACAACCTCATCAATACAATTAAGTTGTTCTATTAATACCCCAAGCTCACTTAAAGAAAGCGAGTTTGGACCATCAGAAAGAGCTTTTGAAGGGTGTGGATGAACTTCAACAAAAACACCAGCTATACCAACTGCACTGGCCGCGCGGGCAAGAGGTAAAATATATTCTTTGTTGCCTCCACTTGACTTACCGTTTGCCCCCGGCATTTGTACTGAATGCGTAGCGTCAAATATTACGGGGTAAGTTGTTTTTTTCATTTCATGAAGTGAGCGCATATCGGCAACAAGGTTCCCGTATCCAAA
>JALOBY010000020.1 GCA_023228045.1 Endomicrobiales bacterium
TTTGAATCGTCAAACCACGATCGTCCCGGTGCCCCATCTTCGCCTAGTTCGGTTTTATATAGCCAAGCAGAACTATGCACAAGCAAGGAACGACGATTAATATCTGTTTCTTCTAATATCTTTTCAAGAAACTTGCCCATACGATCATGGATTTTATCCGATGTTAATTGAGTTGGAAGGGCAAAATATATCCCTGTCGCATCACCTTTTTCTAAAATTTTGTAGGCAGCATATAGGGCCGCCTCAGTTTTGCCTATACCCATGGGGGCTTCTAACACATAGATCCCTTGATTATTTGTTGCCTCTGCAAGACACCTCTGCACATTGTTGCATGAAGGAAGATCAAACATCTCTTCGAAAGAAACTCCCTTGCGAATTTTTGGAGCAATAAAACCAGCAAGATCTACAGCCTCAGAAATATGATCCTTTAATATTTCCTGTTTTGCTTCATCAAACAAAGAACCTGAACCAATCCAATCAGCTACCGTAGTAAGGCCAGAAAGAACATCTGAATTCAAAGCAGATGACACCTTCGGCCAGTCTAAATGTAAATCATTTTTCAAATTTTCTATTAAAATCTCTCGTTGTTTTTGCCAACCAGCACCCCCATAAATATCTGCGTCGGATGATTGCACACCGGGTGGAGTGTATCCATGATGTCTACCAAGAATTTCAGGTATATATTTAAGTTTCTGACTAATCGTCGCTTGGCTAACACTAAAATGATAGCCAATTGCTTTATCTAAATCATGACTTACAATCCCAAGTTGCATTCCAATATCGTAATAAATCTTTTCCTGAAATGACGGACTAACCTTTCCTACATCATGAGCTGCCGCAACTAGCTCACTGCCTTCGGGAAAGAGACTTTCTTTGAGCCAATTAGGCATGCGACTCAAAAGTTCACGCGCCACATACCCAACTATACGACAATGTGTTTCAACTGATACACCTGGTTTATTTCCAGACAAAGAACGAATAGTCTTAGCTAAGCAATCACAAAGAGGGATAACCTTCATATCAGCATTCTCATCCGTAGTGTTTCTTGGTTTTATCATGGAGTTAACACCTTATTTTGCCGTTTGTCGTTTAGGATTATCAGATATCAATTTGACCTCAACAAACTCAAAGCTGTTCATAAAAAACCATTCACAGGGGTCTAACAATTCCTTACAGATAGGGCATACATAATCAATGTTACCGATTTTAATTGCATTCTTATAATCATGTCTACAGATTATATTGTTATTTTGTTTTCTCATTTAACACCTTCGTCAAATTGGATATAATAGACATAGATTCAACCCACCCAATTCAAGTTGCCAATGCAAAATTAAAATACTTTACAAACATTTATAGGAGCAGGATGAAGCATTGGTTATATATACAAGATTGGGGCAGAAATTGTTTAAGACCAAAAAGGTTTTATTTAATTTATTCTCAAAACTTTTTTTGTAATCTTTTATTTTTTATCTTCACATTTATTGCAAAGCTCTGGGTTTTTTTCCGAGGGGCGCACGCCGAAAAGTTTTGCGGCAATTATTCTATACAAAAAACCTTCAAGCGGCACTTTGCATTTTTTACATTTCTTTTTCACATTCCTTTCACCAGTTAATTAGTTTTTACAAGCCCTTTTAAGTAATTCTCGCCTTTTTTAGTCAGACGGTATTTTTGCAAGCGGCTGTTGGGTTTCTTTGGGATAGTATATTCAATATAATTGGCGGAAAGCAATTCGTTAACAGCTCTTTTTAAGGCACCAGTTTTACTTTTTAAGTTTAGACCTTGAACGATTTCTATCATTGATAGGGGAGTTGTTGCCAAAATATTCAATACTTGTTCTGACTGGGCCCTTGACTGGGCCCTTGACTGGGCCCTTGTTGCTATTTCTTCACGAGAAGCTACGCATTCGTTATCCTGTTTAAGAAACAACGGGTGTATTGGAAATTCAACTGTAAGAAAGGTGCGGTCTTCATCTGTGTGAAAAATAGGCAAAGGAGAGCCATTCTTAGTAACTTCGTGAAGCATTTTTGGGATACCTGTCCCGCGACCTTCGGTAATTTCCAGTTCTTTTAAGAACTCTCCAACTCTGCGGTTGCGGTAACGCCTAGATGTGAACCTACTTGCCTGAATATCTTTATTTGAAATAGAGCTATCTGGGCCCGGGAAACTTCCAATAGTTATGCTATTGGGCAATATTCGCACTTCCACAGGTTCTCTAATTTCATAAGAACGGTGATAAACAGCGTTACAAAGAGCTTCCTTGATAGCAATGTATGGATAGTTAAAAAAGCGATCAGCATCAGGGCGGTTTGAGCGTTTTATAATTTTTTCGGTAATAACCTGATTTTGAATATGCGTTAAGACCTTTTCTATAATCATGTGTAGCGGTCCTTTGAAAATTTTTTCTGAAAAAGAATCCGCTCCGAGTCCTTCTGGAAAATGAACTATATCAATTTGTGTCTGAGGGAAATATTTATGTGGTTCTTGATTGAAAAACATTAAGCCCACATTTTTGGGCCTCATATATTCATCTGGACCGTCCACAATATTCATATTTCGGCAAAGTTGTACGAAATCCATCTTTGCTGCCTGCTCAAATAGGTCGCTTTTTACTTGCTGGAGGTAAGAACGGATTAACCCAAGGTTTAGTTCATTAATGGTAGCCGTATGATTTATTCTGTCGTCAAATGGTACAGTGGCAGCAAGAGAAAAAAGCTCTTTTTCATCCTGTGGTTTGGCAATAATTGTGTTAGCGGCTTTACGGATATAATATGCGTAGCGTTTCTCGTCTTTGGAAAGAGAAAGAGGTGCTTTGTAAGGGCGTGTTTGGCCACCAACACACCACAAGACAATAATGTATTTTTCCTTATATTCAGTTGGCACAACAATAGGGTGATAGTAAGGTTGTATTTTGTGGCCAAGTTCAATTATTTCTTTCTGAATTTTATCTATATGATTTTTCGCAATGCCTTTAGGTGGCAAAATAGGGTTTCCTTTGTTTTCCTTTACGCCAATTATGATATAGCCGCCACCCAAATTATGAAAATCGTTGGCAAATGCGCACATTGTGTGTAGAACTGCTTCTGGGTTCCACCCCTCTTTAAATTCAAGCCGTTCCCATTCAACTGTGCGAGCTGTTAAGAGATGGTCAATGTTGATAGGCAGGTTCATTTTTTCTCCAGTTATATTTGTCTTATACAATTTCGGCTTCGGCGGCGATTTTGTTTAAATTGATAATTCCGCCCCCGCTTGCGGGACGGTTACCAAATCGTTCCTTCTCCCCTTGGCGGGTAAGTTTCTGGACCCCGTGAAGTCTGGGGAAGAAGGTTAGGACATAAAGTCCTATAGGGACAACATCCCTTTACGGGATGAGGGGGTCAAATGGGACCTGTTATCAAATGCACACCCTCACCTCAATCCTCTCCCATCAAGGGAGAGGAATAAAGAATTAGAACCACTGATACCTCTCAGCTCAAGGGAGAGGAATAAAGAATTAAAACCACTGATACCTCTCAGCTCAAGGGAGAGGAATAAAGAATTAGAACCACTGATACCTCTCAGATTGCTGGGCGGAGATTCATTCTACTGTTAAGTGAAATCGGGAATGCTATTTTTACAGCACAAACTTTAAATAGCCATGGAATTTTATAATTTTTACTGCTTTTTTGTATGAAAATCCTTGTTTTTGCATAAATATGAGGAGAGGCACTCCTTGAATTTCATTGAATATGAGGATTTTGTGAATTTATTTATTAACATAGATTTCAGATTTTGATGGGTCGGTTTGGGTTAGCTTTGTTTTTAGGGTTTTTATTTTTGAGTTCTTGCGGATTATTTGTGGCAAGAGCATTAGCATACCGGTTATTACGCCGCCCGTAAATGCCGCAAGCACAGATATTGTGAGTGTTGTAAATGTCCCCCATTTTAGAAATGTGATGTAAACGGTGGCGGTGTTTTGCATTGAGAATACCAGCATTGCTGCGCAGAGAATGAAAACAAAAATAAAAGTATATTTCATAAATGCTCCTTTTAAAAAAATGTTGCAATTTTGTGAAAGTTATATTATAATACTCATGCGGGACTAGGGCTTTCCTGGGCCCGTTTTGTATTTTATGGGAAAACCTTCAGCCCGTAACCCATATACTTCCCGTCCTTCTGGTGTAATTTCTTTTCAACAATTTTGAATGCCTTGTTTTCACCATCATTGTTCATAATCCATTTGCCGATAGGGTAAGCAACCAGATCGGCTAATTGCATACCTGCAATATTTTGTGTTTTTTGGTTAAATGACAGATCTGCCAATTTCGCCTGCGTTTCTTTAGGTGGAAATCGTGATGAGCCGGCACGAAATAACTCATATTCGTGAGACAATTTTTTGTCATTGTGTGTTTCCCGAGATTCAATTCTTAAAAGCATTTTTTCGTTGCTTTTACCCAAATACATTATTACGCGTTCAAAAAAAAAATGGAAACAAAGATGATATGGATTGACAGAATCTGAGTATTGGTTTTTTAGGGAAGTTTTGTTAATAGCAGCGGCAATAACTGTGAAATTTAAAGAGAGAATAAGCTCGTTTATGTCGGTGTAAAATGCTTCGCGCAACTTTTTATCAACAAGTATGTTAAAAGCATTTTTTTGTTTTCTTATGTCGTATGAGCGTAGAATAATATCATTGCGTTTAAAATATTTTTGTTTTAAAGCCATAATCTGAGGTTCTGCTGTGTTATTATAGTAATCAAAATCAAAAATACATCCGGCAAGAACGAAAACAGGATAGGATGGGTCAATTTTATTAAGACTGTGATCACCTGATTCGTCAAGAAAAGCTACTTTCAATGGAATATCCTTTTCATTTAAAATAATCAAACAAGATTTTGAATTTTATTTTGCCGTAGGTTTTACCGGCGAAATTTTTGTAGGTTGTTTTTAGGCCGTTTGTTAGTTCGTTGCTTGTTATTCCGAATTTTTTTGATTGCGCGGCTTCTAAGTAAGCAGAGAATTTGTCGCAGGCCTCTATCAGTTGTCCGTCCACGCATGAGTAGGCATCATTATCTTTTTGTGCACTTATATTTGATTGTAAGACAATTTTCCCATTTTGCATTGTTTTGTTTTTAAATTCGTTTTGCATTAGGTAGTTTATTTCTTTGTGCCATTTTTGTGGCAACATTGGCAAAAGCGTTTCTTTGACCAAAGTGTTTTCAAAGTTTTTTATTATTTCGTCTAAGCCAATTACAGAACGCTTTATCGGGTTTATTATGTCGCGTGTTAAGACCTCGGGCAGGTCGTGCAAGAGGCCGCTAAGAAAATTGTTTTTTATGCGAGTAGCGCTTTTGTAGCCGTTTTCTATTGAGCAGAAATACGCAAGTATTGCCACCATTAGCATATGGCCTAATACATTTGTTTTGGGTATGCGCGGGCTTTGCGCCCAACGGAGTTGAAAGCGCAGTTGGCCGCAGAGGTCTGTGAATGCGTTTAGTTTTTTACTTTTTTCAAATTGCGCCACGCTTGACAGGTGCTGATGTTTTTTTATTTCATTTTCTATTTCTTTTTTGCGTTCTTTCATTCCGTATATGTGTTTGGCAAGTGGGTATATGATATTAAATTCCCACCTTGTTGCCATGTAGTGCGCCGCTTTTAATATGGCTTTTTCTTTTGACCAGATTGTTTTGTTGCCAAAGTATTCGCAGAAACGCTCATAGAGTGGTTTTGAGAGGGCTTGCAGATCTTTTCGCAAGTGGTTTGCCACATAAGCGTTTAGTTCTTTTTCTTTTTCCTGCATTAGTTTGTGGAATACGCGTGGTTTTAAGTCGGTTAGCACTATTCTGTGGTAAAATTCAAATATCGCGCCTTCTATTAGCGCGGTCCAGTTTATTTTTTGGCCATTATCTTCTTCTAAGCGGGCAAGTATGTAGGCGATGAGCATTTTGTGCGCTTGTTTGTCTAACTCGGTTAACTCTATGGGGCGCGGGTGATCGTTCCAGCGTTGTATTGAGGCAGCAGAAAATAGTTTTTCTATTAGTTCTTTGGTTATCATTTTTAATTTTTCGTATGGTCTACGACGGGTTTTTATTTTTGCTCGTCTACTTTTATGGTTTCGCTATATCCGATGTTTCCCCACTCATCCATTGCGGCAACACTGATAAATACATCGCTGCTTGGCAGAGTGGATGGTTTAAGTGTTAGCATATATGGCGTAGCGTATATTGCCGTGCCGGTTTTTTGCCACTTTGCCGCATCTGTTTCTTGCACATCTGCATTGTCGGTTGTGTATTCAAGCCAAAGTTTTTCAATTGATTGTCCGCTAACTTTTACTACTAAAGTTTTGTTTGAGGTGTTTATAGCGCTGGGTAATATTTTAGCTATTTCTACGCCTATTTCCTGTTTTGTATTTTGTGGCACAAGTTTTATGGCAATGGCAGGCCTGAAGCTGGCTATTGGTGTTTTTAATGATGTTTCGCGGTCTAGTGGGGCGTAGCCGTTTATATCGTTGTTTATCCAGCTTTTTACTGCGCCAGTGCCAAAACCGCCTGCAATTATTGGGCAGTTTTCCGACTTGGATAAATTTTCAGAGGGTGAATATATGGCTACGAAGTTTTTGCCTCCAAAATTTATTTTATTGAGTGGAACTTGAGCCCAAAACCAGCGTGCCTCGCCGGTGCCTTCTGTGGCATATTCCTTATCACCTTCAAGCGGTATTTCTTCGGTTGTGCAAAGAAAGTATGAATCTGTGGCTTGCCAAACCGGCGAGCTGGATAGGGCTATGTATATGCTGCCGGGTACAATTTCTTTTTGCCAGCGCGGTTTTCCGTCGGGTATATGTGTTTTTGCGCGCCCAAGTTTTACGCCAACGAAGGCCTTTTCCATTCTCTGGTTTTGCGGTAAGTTAAACTCTTCTATCCAACATAGGTTAAAACCAACATACCAGTTGGCATCCCAGCCGTTTGTGGCAAATACAGAGTAGTCGTTTAGGTTTGTTAGCTCACATATATATGTAGGAAGCGCTATTGTGCCTTGGCTTTGCTGTTGCGACGAGAGAGAGATTTCGTTTTCTTGCGGGGTTTGCGCGTTTGCAATGTGTACAAAAGATAGTGCGAGTGTTAATAATAATAAAGCAGGAATTTTTTTCATATTTCTGCCACCTATATCGCGTCCCGCAATCTGCGGGACTTAGTATTCACTTCGTTCATACTTGGTTTGGCTAATATGATTACGCCAAACCGCTCTACAAGGGAAAACCTTAGGTTTTCCCGTTTCGTCGTCGTTCGTTTCGCTCACTGAACCCTTTCCTAAGATGAAAAAGAACATTTTATTTTTTTGCTTTTAATATGCCAGCTATCCGTTCAAGGTCTGAGAGAGTAAAGTAATGTATTTCTATTTTGCCTTTGTTTGCTTTGCCTTTTATTTTTACTTTTGTTCCAAGCCGTCTTTGAAGTTCTTCACAAAGGTGCACTAATTCAATTTCGGGTTTTGTTGTTTTCCTTTGAGTTTTCAGTGGTGTTTTTCCCTCTGAGACAAGTTTTTCGGTTTCGCGTACTGAGAGTTTTTCTTTTACTATTAACGCGGCAAGTGCTTTTTGACGAGTTGTGTCTGTTATGCCTGCAAGCGCTCTGCCATGCCCCGACGACAATTGCCCAGATGTTATTAGCGCTTGTACCTCTTTTGGCAGTGTTAATAAGCGCAGGGCGTTTGCGACAACCGAGCGGTCTTTGCCTACAATTGCGGCAAGCTCTTCTTGCGTGTGGCCAAACTCGTCGTAGAGGCGTTTGTATGCGCCGGCTTCATCAATAGGGTTTAGGTCTTCGCGCTGTATGTTTTCAATCAGGGAAATTTCAAAGCGTGTTTTATCGTCAACCTGGCGCACTATTGCCGGCACTTCGCTAAGGCCTGAAAGTATGCAGGCGCGCAGGCGGCGTTCGCCGGCGATTAGCTCGTACTCGCCAGGTATTATGGAGTGTGTTACAACAAGCGGTTGTGTTAGCCCATGGGTTTTAATAGAGTGTGCGAGTTCTTTTATTTTTGTTTCATCAAAGTGTTTCCTGGGTTGGTGGCGGTTTGGTTTTATTTTACTTGCTTGTAATTTAACTATTATTTCCCCATTATGTGCCTGCGGCTGATTTTTTGCCGGTAAATTTGGTATTAACGATTCAAGACCTCTACCTAGTGCGTTGTGCATTATTCCCCCATTATTTTTAACGCTTTATTTAGTTTTATTAAATAACAAAAATAACTCATTTTTCAATTAGTTTTTACTTCTAATGCTGGTTGTTCTGGTGCTGTTTGCTCATTTTGAATTGGAGATTGCTCGGCTTGCAGCCGATTATTTTCTTCTACTTTTATTAGTTGTATTTCAGCCGCTGCTTCGGGTGCGCTTTGGAGTTGTATATTTTTTGGCTGTTTTGAAAGCAGCTCTTTGGTTAATTTAAGGTATGCCAGCGTGCCTTTTGCAGATTTATCGTAAAGTATCATGGGTTTGCCAAAGCTTGGTGCCTCTGCTAAGCGAACAGTGCGAGGTATCATTGTTGTGTAAACCTTGTCGCCAAAGTGCTTTTTTATTTCTTCAACAACCTGTTTTGAAAGGTTCATACGGGAATCATACATTGTTAGCAATATGCCTTCAATTTCAAGATTTGGATTTAAATTTTCCCTTAATAATTCAATGGTTTTTACTAATTGTCCAAGACCCTCAAGGGCATAATATTCACACTGAATTGGTATAAGAACCGAGTCGGCGGCAACAAGTGCGTTTAATGTGAGCAGCCCAAGCGACGGGGGGCAGTCAATTATAATATATTTGTAAACATCTAAAAATGGGGTTAGAATATTTTTAAGGCGCATTTCGCGCTCTTGCATGGAAACAAGCTCAAGCTCGGCACCAATAAGGTCTATGTGCGATGGGGCTATGTCTAACCAGTCAATTGCTGTTGGCAAAAGAACTTCTTTTAAAGGAACTTCGCCCAAAAGTGCCCGATAGATATGACTAGGGTTTGCATTTTTGTCTATACCAAGCCCGCTTGTTGCGTTACTTTGAGGATCTAAGTCAATTAGAAGTGTTTCGTGTCTGAGATACGCTAAATTTGTGGCCAAATTGACGGAGGTTGTAGTTTTACCAACACCGCCTTTTTGGTTTACTACGGCGATAATTTTGCTCATTTTCCCTTCTCCTATTTTTTATAATGGTTATTCTACATATTTATTTTTTAAAATACAACAAATACACATTGTTCGGTTTAATATAACCTCAAAGCTAAAATCCTGTCATCTTCGGATTTTAGTTTTATGTATTTGCTCGGTCGCTTGAAAGTTTTGTTGATTTTGTTTCACGTGAAACAAAAGATTTATTAAGGTTGCCTGCAAGTGTCTTTAAGTTTTGGAGATGTAACCACACTTTGAGCGGGTAGATGGGGTATATAGAAGTGTTTTGGGAAAGCGGATTATAGGAGTGGGGGTATTCTCTTGGTTTACCGTTTGCAAAACAGTTTAATAAGTCAAGTAAGTGTGTTTCGTGCCCATTTTGCACAAGAATTGCCGCAATATAAGGCAATCCCGAGAGGTTTTACTGAATTATATGCCGCGAAGTCGTAAATAGGGGGCACTGGAAAACTCCTGCCCCAGGGTTTAATGAAAAATTATAAATAACAAAAGTACAAGCTTTTTAACAAAAACTGTGCAAAAACCGTGCACTTATGCCCATATTATTATCGTGTATTTTATTGATAATTCAATAGTATTTTTATTTTTCAGTAAACCCTAAATAGGAGCGTTGATGAGTAAAAAGTTTTGTTTCATGTGAAACAATTGAATGCAAGAGTTAAACTTATAATTAGCAATAGGACGCGGGATTTGACATTGAGGCAAAGCAGTTTATGTAAAAGTTTTTACTTTTTATCTATTTGCTGTAGTTGATTATGGTATGTTTCCCGCAGTTGTGTAAAAAACCTTATTGCCTGTGGGCACATATAATCGGGGTATGTCCAAGGTAGCGCGCTAAATGCTTTATTTTTGTACTGCACGGTTATTTCTGCATAAATGCCGCTTGATAGGTATATTCTGTGGCTAAAGTCCTTAGTGGAAGCAAGTATAATTTTTGAAAGTGCAAGGTAGCCCGGGTCTAAATTAATAGTTCTTTTGCCAGCTTTGCAGTTTTGCGCTTCTGTATTGTTTGAAAAGTTTTTAATGGAGCTTAGTTCGGTTGGTTCAATTAGTTTTTCAAATCCAACCCATGCACGAAGTAGTCCACTGCCCATTTCGGCTGAGTAGTAATTTGTAAATTCAAAGGGGAAAACTTCACTTATAATATCACTTTTTCCAAGAGATTTACTTAACAAACATATTGATTTTTCAATAAGTTCTTTAGTCGGTGCTATTATCCCAGAAAATGCTTTTACCACTTGAGGTTCTTTTGCTGTGCCCATGGTTATTGCTCATCACCTGTAAGTGTTTTTAACCCGGATTTTGCAACTTGATTTGGTATATCTTGTGGCAGCGCCCGCCTTGGGTGGGAATTAGTCAAAATCGCACAAACCTATTACAAAGTTCGGGTTAAAATCTATTAAAGGGAAACCTGAAAACTTATTAGCACTGTGATGTGCAAAAAAGGTTTTCAGAACTTCCCCTTAAAAAATTATTTCTTTTCTTCTAATGTAACAACAATGCCACCGATCTTGTTGGAAAGCCAATTGTAAAGAAGGGCAATTACCGTAATTCCTAATAACATAATTACTGTGTAAAGAACCACGAAAATTAACCATGAAATAAGGCGTGTGGCAGTGCCAAGGCCTGCGGCAACTTCTGTTGTAAGAATGAAAAATGTGAAAAGTCCAATAACAACAGGGACGATAGCGAAAATAGCCGGCAAAAGCTTAAGCATTGATACAAGATTGAACTTCTTTACTTCATAAATCATGATGCCTCCTGTTTTGTTTTGCGGTGTGTGCCATATCGGCCACATCGTAAAGATTTGAAGTGTTACTGTAAATCCGTGATAAATTGTAACTAATTTACTAAAAACAATACAAGTTAAAATTTGTAATTTAAAATAATACTTTTGTTAGAAAGATAATTCAGTGGCAAGTTTGTATAAATTCATGTCCAGCTTTTTTTCATTTTTAATTGCGATTGAAAGGGGAATGTTAGAAACTTTGCCGTTTTGTAAAACCACAAGGCGATTTTTTGCGCCGCTTTTAAGCAACCTTACAGCGTATGCGCCAAACTGGCTTGCAAGTATTCTTGAGCGCGCAGAAGGCGAGCCGCCGCGTTGAATGTAACCAAGTGAGCTTAAACGCACCTCTAGGCCGGATTTATTTTCTAGTTGTTTTGTAAATTCCATTGAATTGCCGGCACCTTCCGCATACACAACAATTATAGAAGTTTTACCTGATGCGTTTGCCGCTTTAAGCCCTTTTGCAATTGTTGGTATGTTTGGTTTTATCTCAGGTATAATAACTAAGTCAGCGCCTGACGATATTCCTATTGCAAGTGCCAAAAAGCCGTGTTCCCTGCCCATAACTTCAACTACAAAAACTCTTTCGTGGCTTGCGGCTGTGTCGCGAATCTTGTCAATTGCCCTCATGGCTGTATCAAGCGCTGTGTCAAAGCCAATGGTTTCATCGGTGCCAAATACATCATTATCAATAGAGCCGGGAATACAAACAACAGGAATGCCTTTTTGCGATATTTTTGTTCCGGCCGCAAGTGAGCCGTCACCACCTATTACCACAAGCCCGTCTAATGAGAGATTTTTTAAAGTGTTAACGGCTTTTTGCAAGCCCTCTTTTGTGCGCATTTGCGGGCAACGGCCGGTTTTTAAAATTGTGCCGCCTTTGTCTAAAATTCCGCTGACAAAGTTTCTGCTAAGTTTTTCTACCTGATTTTCCAATAGGCCGCGAAAGCCGCGTTGCACACCGTAAACCTCAATGCCAAGAAAAAGCGCCTCGCGCACTACCGCGCGAATTGCCGCATTCATGCCGGGAGCATCACCGCCTGATGTAATTACCGCAATTCTTTTCACTTTAACCTCGCCAGTTTAGTGTTACAGATGTAAGTTGCGAAAACCTTGATGATTTTACAATGCTAAAAAAGTTATTGAATTTATAAAAAGTGTTTAACTTAATTTTTCTTTTAAAATTTTATTTACAATTGCAGGGTTTGCTTTGCCCTGAGATTTTTTCATGACCGCGCCAACAAGCGAGCCAAGAGCTCTTTCTTTGCCTGCCTTAAACTCTTCAATAGCTTTTGGGTTTTGCGCAATTACTTCGTCACAAAGTTTAGAAATTTCCGACTCGTCTGAAATTTGCACCAGGTCTTTTTCTTTTATAATTTCCTCAGGGTTTTTTGAAGTTGTAAACATTTCTTCAAAAACAATTTTCGCGATTTTCCCTGAAATTAATCCGCTGGCAATTTGTTGTGCCAATGCGGCAAGGTTTTGTGGAGTTATGGGAGATTCTTCTATAGATATATTATTTGCATTTAAGCGGCCAAGTAGTTCTGTGGTGATCCAGTTACAAAGTGGTTTTGCGTATGTTTTTTTGTCGCTGCCTGCGCAAAAAAGGGCTTTTTCGTAATAATCTGAGAGAGCTTTATCGGAGCTTAGCACACTTGCATCGTAATCGCTTAAGCCAAGCTCGGCAATAAAGCGTTCTTTTTTTGCGGTTGGAAGTTCTGGTATGCGTTTGCGCATTTGCTCAATAAACTCATCGCTTAATGTAAGCGGTAAAAGGTCGGGTTCGGGGAAGTATCTATAATCGTGAGCTTCTTCTTTTGAGCGCATTGAGTGAGATGTTTGTGTTGCCGCATCCCAAAGGCGGGTTTCCATAGCCACTTTGCCGCCGCTTAAAATAAGCTCTATTTGCCGTTTAACTTCGTACTCAAGAGCGTCGCGTACATTTTTTAACGAGTTCATATTTTTAAGTTCGGCTTTTGTGCCAAACTCTTTTTGGCCAATGGGGCGAATGCTTATATTCGCGTCGCAGCGGAACTTGCCTTCTTCCATATTGCACTCAGAAACGCCCAGATACTCTAAAATTGTTTTAAGCGCGGTAAGGTACAAGTAGGCCTCTTCCGGCGAGCGCATATCCGGTTCTGAAACAATTTCCATTAAGGGTACACCGGTACGGTTTAAATCAACAAGCGAGTATTCAAGTTCGCGGTTGCCGATGGCGTGTAAAAGTTTTCCGGCATCTTCTTCAAGATGAATTCTGGTTATGCCTATGCGTTTTATTGCCTGCCCAACTGTAATGTCTATATATCCGAGACCGCAAACAGGCATATCGTACTGCGAAATTTGGTAGTTTTTTGGCAGGTCCGGGTAGAAGTATTGTTTTCTTGAAAAAACAGATGTTTTATTTATTGCGCAGCTTAGCGCAAGGCCGGTAGTTACAATGTATTCAACCACTTTTTTGTTTAGCACAGGCAAAACACCCGGTTGGCCGGTGCATACAGGACAGATGTTTGTATTTGGTTCTGCGCCAAAGTGTGTTGAGCAGCCGCAAAATATCTTGCTATTTGTTTTTAGCTGGCTATGTACTTCAAGCCCAATTACGGTTTCAAACTGCATGTGCGCTTAACTCCCGTTGTTTATGGTTTTGTGGTACTCATAAGTCGTTTTTGCAATTTTTGATATAAAGCGCTTAGCGTATTTTTTATTGGTTACTTCATCGGTTAGCACGCAAAGAAGAAATGCTCCTTCAGGTGCAAAAATTATGCCCACATCGCTGTAAGTGTCTTTTAGTGTGCCGGTTTTATGAGCAATTGCAACTTCTTTTGGTAGGAAGCGTGGAATGCGGTCGTTAACTCTTTGTTTTTTTAAGATATCAAGCATTTCCTGGCTTGCCTGAACGGATATTAATTCCCTATTAAAAATCTTTTCAAGCAAAAAAGCCATATCGTTTGCTGTTGTGTAGTTTTCTATGCCTTCATTACGGCTTTTAAGGTCTAAAACACCTCGGCGCATATTTGTGTTTATTAAGCCGAACTCTCCAAATTTTTTGTTTAAATATTCAAAGCCAAGTTCTGCCACAAGCATATTTGTCGCGGTGTTGTCGCTTTGCGCAACCATTCGTTCTACAAGGTTAAGTATTGTAAAGCTTCTTCCCTCTCTGGTTTTGTAAAGATAGCCGCCACCAGGCGATTTATATTGGTTTTGCAGTTTAAGTTTTTTTGAAAGTGTAAGTTTACCTTCTTTTTCTGCTTCAAAAACAGCCGCCATGATAGGCACTTTTACGAGGCTCGCGCTTGGGAAAAGAGTTTCTTCATTTATGGCAACTGTTTTGCCGGTTTTTAAATCTTTGAAAAAAATTCCGACATTCCCATGAAATTTTGCGGTACTCAGTTCTAATTCTTTAGATAAGCTGCGGCACAAAGTGTCGTTTGTGCTGCAAATTGAGTCAAAAGTGCCTATCTGCTCCGCTTCTTTTTGGCCTAAGCTGGCCTGAGTTGTATTACTCACAGAAATAAGCGATATGAGTGTGCAAAGCACAAACACCGAGAGTTTTTTAAAATACGGGTTAAACATTCGGCACCCTTTTGTGCCACGAAGTTTTTGTTTCGTATTGATGTGCGGCAGAGAGCAGCGTTTCTTCACCAAAGGGTTTGCCCAATAGCTGCATGCCTATTGGCAGGTTGCTTTTTGTAAAGCCGCAGGGTATAGATATACCCGGCAGGCCAGCCAAATTGCAAGAAATTGTGAATATATCTGAAAGGTACATTTGTAATGGGTCTGCGCTCTTTTCCCCAATTTTAAATGCTGGGGTAGGTGTTGTAGGGGTAAGCAATATATCTGCTTGCTTAAAGGCGTTTTCAAAATCCGTTTTTATCAGGGTTCTTGCCCTTTGAGCTTTGTTGTAGTAAGCATCATAATATCCGCTTGAAAGCGCATAAGTGCCAAGCATTATTCTTCGCTTAACTTCTGCGCCAAAGCCCTGGTCGCGAGTTTTTTCGTATTCTTCCAGCAGGTTTGAACAATTGGCGCGAAAGCCATATCTTACGCCGTCGTAACGAGCGAGGTTTGCAGAGGCCTCGCAAGGTGCAATTATATAGTAAACGGCAATTGCATACTGTGTGTTTGGTAAGGAAACTTCAACAAATTGCGCGCCAAGGTCTTTGTAGAGGGCAATTGCTTCCTGCAGAGCTTTTTCTACCTCAGGGTCTATGCCTTTTTCAAAGTATTCTTTTGGCACTCCAATTTTCATGCCTTTTATGGTTTTTTCAAGTGATTTTATGTAGTTTGGCACTTCAATTGACGCGGAGGTTGAATCTTTTTCGTCAAAACCAGCAATTGTTTTAAGCAAAAGTGCTGTATCTTTTGTAGTTCTTGAAAATGTGCCAATTTGGTCAAGCGATGAGGCAAATGCCACAAGGCCGTATCGGCTTACGCGACCATAGGTTGGTTTTAAGCCAACTGTGCCGCAGAGTGCGGCCGGTTGACGAATGGAGCCGCCTGTGTCTGAGCCAAGGGCAAATGGCGACATAAGCGATGCAACCGCGGCGGCACTACCACCAGAGGAGCCCCCCGGTATGCGGCTTGTATCCCACGGGTTTTTTGTTGTTTTAAATGCGGAGTTTTCAGTTGATGAGCCCATAGCAAACTCATCAAGGTTTGTTTTGCCAACAAATACGGCGTCGGCGGCTTTAAGGCGCGTTATAACTTCGGCATCAAAAGGAGCTGTGTAGTTTTGCAGTATTTTTGAAGAGCAGGTTGTTTTAACCCCTTCAATATGCAAGTTATCTTTAATGGCAATTGGCAAGCCGCAAAGTTCACCGACTTTTTGCCCTGATGCGATTTTAGCGTCTAACTCCTTTGCTTTTTGCAAGGCGGTATCTTGTGTTAGGCAAGTGAAAGCGTCTATTTTTGGCTCGGTAGTTTTTATGTTATCTAAGAAAGAGATTGTAACTTGCAGGCAGGAAAGCTCTTTTGTTTTTATTTTTTCTCTAAGTTCAAATGCGCTAAGGTTGATAATAGAATTTTGGTTTAGAACCATTTTTTTCTCTTAATAAATATGTATGTAAGAACTGTAGATAAAATAATTATCCCAAAAGCAAAAAACCATGTATTTTCTTCGCCAAAAAGTACTCTTTCAAAAAATGGCACATTCATTCCAAAATAGCTGGTTATAAGTAACGCCGGCAAAAAAATTGTGGCAATTACCGTTAGAAACTTTATTATTTCATTTAGTTTAAGCGTTACATTGGAAACATAAATTTCAAGCAAACTGCCCATTATTTGGTTAGACGAGTCAATTGCCTGGCTTGCTCTTTTGTAGTTTGAAAGCATATCGCGAAAGTATGCGGAATATTTTTTTGAAATAAAGCCGTTTGATTCTCTGGTAAAGTAGGTGTAAACATTTAACTGCGGCTCAAGCACTTTTTTAAGCGACAAGAGTTGTTTTTTAAAAGAGAATATCTCCGTCATACGCTCTCGTGACGGGTTTTCAAGTATGGCATCCTCTATTGTGTTTATTTTTTCGTTGAATTTTTCAACGATAAATTCATAGGAGTTGTAAATTTTATCAAACATTGTGTAGAGCAGATAATCAATGCTTTTTAGCTCAACTTGCGGTTTTAACTTTGCTTTTTCAAAAAGCAGGTCTATTTGAGGTATGGGTTCAGTGTGAACGGTTACAATGTAATCTTTGCCTAAAAATATATCAAGCTCAAAAATCTTGTTTTCTATATCAGAGCAGTCACAGTCCTTGGTTTTTATACCGTGTACAGCTACAAATACATATTCTTCAAACTCTTCAACTTTTGGCTGGTATTGCGGAAAAAGGCAATCTTCAATGGAAAGCTCATGGAACTTAAAACTATCAAACAAAACAGAAATCTCTTCATTTTTAAGTTCGTGATTTTCGGCAAATATATCAATCCACAAAAGCTTAGACCTGCCTTCAATTGCAGAGTTAATTGCCGTAAAATCGGTTACAACTTCGCTAAACCCGTTTTTAAGAGAGATTGCTCTAATCATTATCAATCACCTTTTTAACTCTAAAGAAATTGCCATCGCGGTGTGGAGCGTTGTTAAGTAAGTTCTCAAGTAGTTGTTTAGAAGAATCCTTGCGAACATCTTCGCGCCCAATGGCAAGCTCTTTGGATGTATTTTGTGCAATCGCATAACTGGTTGGCACAATGTTTTTGGTGTCTAATTTTTCTAATTGGCCAACATAGCTTAAAATGCCTTCAAGCTGAGAGGTAAACTTTTCTTTTTCCTCTGCTGAAAGTTCTAAGCGTCCAAGGCGCGCGACATGTTCAACTTCTTTTTTTGTAATTTTCATTTTATATGCGGTCCAATTTTGCAAACTTTGGATATATTTTTTTCCAGCCGCCGGAGTCAAAAAGAATAACCAGTTTTAAATCATCCCCGGAACCACTTTTTTCTATTACTTTACCGTCGCCAAAAACGCCATGACGGACGCGTACACCAAGCGGAAACGGCGACGGTGCGCTTTGCGGCGCTTCAAAATTATTAGCGTTCATTATACTTATTTTTCTTTCACTTGTCTTTTCTTGAGTGTGTTTTATGTGGTTTTGACGGCCATAGGCCTCTTCCACAAAACGCGATTGCATAGCCCAGTTTGTTTTTCCGGCAAGGCGCCGCTGCGCTGCCCAGCTTAAGTGTAATTTCTCCTTTGCTCTGGTCATACCAACATACATTAAACGGCGTTCTTCTTCTAACTGCTCTTTATCAAAAGCCGCTTCGCCAATAGGGAAAAGCCCTTCTTCTAACCCTGTAACAAATACAAACGGGAATTCAAGGCCTTTGGCAAGGTGCAGTGTCATTAGCGTAACTTTTTGTGAATTATCGTCTAATTCATCGGAGCCGCTTACAAGTGATACCTGCGTTAGGTAGCCAGAAAGTGTTTTGTCTTCTGAGCGTTGTTGGAATTCGTCCATTGCGGATAAAAGTTCGTTTAAGTTTTCTATTTTTGTTTTTGCTTCAAGGGTGTCTTCCTCTTCAAGCATTTGCGGGTATTTTGTTTTTTCAAAAACAAGTTCGGTAAGCTGTTTAACTGGCATATTATTTTTTTCTGCTCGCAAAGAATTTATGAGTGTAGTAAATGAATTTAGTGCTTTGCGTGTGGAAGGTGTTAAATAAATATCTTGGCAGTTACTAACGGCTTGCCAAAGTGTTGTGCCATTTTGGTTGGCAAGAGCTTCAAGTGATTCAAGCGAAGTTTTGCCAATGCCCCGGCGCGGTATATTTATTATTCGTTTTAAGGCAAGTGAGTCGGCAGTGTTATGCACAAGGCGCAGGTAAGCAAGGGCATCTTTTACTTCCGCCCGCTCATAAAACTTTACCGAGCCGATAATTTTGTACGCAATGCCGTTTCTGCGAAGAGCGTCTTCTAAAACACGCGATTGGGCATTGGTTCTGTAAAAAATTGCAAAATCACCATACGCTCTGCCTTGATTGATTACATAATTGGAGATTGCGTTAATTATATTCTCCGCTTCGGCAATCTCATTATATGAGCTAATAAACTCTATTGAACTGCCGCTTGAGTTTTGCGTCCACAGGTGTTTTTCAACACGGTCGGAGTTATTTTTTATAACATTCCACGCGCTTTCTATAATGTTTGGTGTAGAGCGGTAATTTTGCTCAAGTTTTATTACCTTGCATGACGGGTTATCATTTTCAAAGTCAAGAATGTTGCGAATGTTTGCCCCACGCCACGAATAAATTGACTGGTCATCGTCGCCTACAACGCATATATTTTTATGTTTTGCCGAAAGATATTTTGTTAAAAGGTATTGCGCGTGGTTTGTGTCTTGATACTCATCAACAAGAATATGCTCAAAACGGTTTTGGTACTTTTGGCGCAGGGCTTCGTTTACGCCAAGCGCAAGCACGCTAATCATTAAGAGGTCGCCAAAGTCAAGCGCACCGGCATTGGTAAGCTTTTTTTGGTAAAGTGAATAAATAGATGCAATAATCTGTTGATTTGGATCGTTTAAAGTAAGCGCGGTTGCGGCAAATGACTCAGCGTTTAAGAGATCGTCTTTTGCGCGGCTGATGTACTCTGTTATGCGTGAGGGCTTAAATCTTTTTTCGTCAAGTTTAAGCTCTTCAATGCATATTTGAACAAGTTTTTTTTGGTCGGAAGAGTCATAAATAACAAAATCGGGGTTAATTCCAATTGCGAGTGCTTCCTGGCGCAGAAAACGCGCACCAAATGAGTGGAATGTAGATATTAACACACTACGCCCAAGCCCAGGAACAAGTGTGTCTACGCGTTGGCGCATTTGGTCGGCAGCTTTGTTGGTAAATGTTACTGCAAGAATACTATATGGAGACACACCATTTTTTAGCAAATGCGCAATGCGGTATGTAATAACGCGAGTTTTGCCTGTGCCGGCGCCGGCAAATATAATCATCGGTCCGCCGGGGTGTAAAACCGCTTCTTTTTGTGGAGGGTTAAGGTCTTTTAAAAAATCCATACCGCCGATTTTACCAAATATGTGTATTAAGGGCAAACATCAAAAAACAATAAATTTAATTGGAGTAGAGATATTAACTTAGTTGAGTTATTTTGGGGTTTAATTGGGTTTGATTGATTTAAGTGCTTGAGCGAAAAGATAAGCCGCCCGAACCTATATTGTTTAGATAGTCGGTTTCGTGCGCAATCAAATCGTCAAAGCACACATCAATTGCAACATCTTTTATTATAGCGCTGATTTTTTCCGTTTTTCTGTTATTATAATGTTTAGAAATTCACTATATTAAAGTTGTATCAGAAAGTTGCAGCCAATTCAATAATAAAGTAGAATACGCCAATGCAAAATATAGAAAAAGTTATTTCAAGAATAAAACGCGGAACGGTTGATTTCATCTCTGAAGAGGAGATAAGAAAAAAACTCTCGCTAAAAAGGCCTCTACGCATAAAGTTTGGCGTTGACCCAACCTCGCCCGACATTCACTTAGGCCATACCGTATTGCTAAATAAGTTAAAAATATTCCAAGAGCTAGGCCACCATATAGTTTTTATAATTGGTGACTTTACTGCAAAAATAGGCGACCCATCCGGTTGTTCTCAAACCCGCCCTATGATGAGTGAAAAAGATATTTTGGATAATGCAAAAACATACCAGGAACAGGTTTTTAGAATTTTAGATAGGTCAAAAACTGAGGTTGTTTTTAACTCAAGCTGGCTTTACCCGCTTGGGCTTGAGGGGCTTTTAACGCTTGCTTCAAAGTATACAGTTGCCCGTATGCTTGAACGCGACGATTTTGAAAAGCGTTATAAAAAAGACACCCCAATAAGTATAGTGGAATTTCTTTACCCGCTTCTTCAGGGCTATGATTCTGTTGCAGTAAAGGCAGATATTGAGCTTGGCGGCAACGACCAAAAATTTAATTTACTTGTAGGGCGCGACTTCCAACGCAATTATGCCCAAGAGCCGCAAGCGGTTATTACAATGCCATTACTTGTGGGAACTGATGGTGTTAGAAAAATGTCTAAGTCGTATGGAAACTACATTGCATTAAGCGACACCCCTGCGGATATGTTTGGCAAGATAATGTCTATTTCAGATGAGCTTATGCTTGATTATTTTGAACTGCTTACCGAACGCGATTTGGCGCAGGTAAAAACCCTGCATCCGCGTCAGGCAAAGGCCGAGCTTGCCCAAGAAATTACCGCGAAGTACCACGGTATAGATGCCGCGAAAGTCGCGCGCGAGGGTTTTGACAGCCAGTTTGCAAAAAAAGAAATTCCAAAGAATATTGAAGAGTATGTTTGTAAAACACAAATGACATTGGTTGACCTCCTTGTTGCCTCAGAGCTTGCAGGCAGTAAAAATGAAGCAAGGCGGCTTGTGGAACAAGGCGGAGTAAAAATTGACGGGCAAAAAATAATTGGTGACAAAACAATAACAACAGAGAAAGGTTATATTTTACAAGCAGGAAAGAGAAAGTTTAAGAAAATAGTTGTTATTAAATAATGATGCCAGCCCAAGGCTGGCCCGCCTGGGGCGGGGAGGATAAAATGAAAAAGTATTTAGCGTTTGTTTTAGCTGTAGGTGTTGCATTTGCTTTAAGTTCTTGTGCTTCAACGCCAAAAGTTACGCGTGTGGATGTTTCTGAGCAAATAGATTTAAGCGGTCTGTGGAATGATACCGATTCTCAAATGGTCAGCGCAGAAATGATACAAGATGTAACAAATAGGCCATGGATAGATGATTTTGCAATGAAGAGCCAGACAAAACCGCGTGTAATTGTGGGTACTATATTAAACAAAAGCCATGAACATATAAACACCTCAACTTTTATAATAGATCTTGAAAAAGAGCTTACAAACTCGGGGCGCGTAATTTTTGTTGCCTCAAAAGATGAACGAAGCGAAGTGCGTGAAGAAAAAGTTGACCAGGCGCAAAACGCATCAGTACAAACGGCAAAAAGTGCCGGACAGGAACAAGGGGCAGATTTTATGTTAAAAGGCGAGATCAATACAATTATTGACCAAGCCGGTAAAATGCAGGTGCGTTATTATCAAATAAATCTTCAGCTTGTAAATATACTCACCAACGAAAAGGTTTGGATAGGCGAAAAGAAAATAAAAAAAGAAATCAAGCGCCCTTCATCCACATTGTAAAGTTATCTGCATAGCAGGCAGATAAAAGTTTTCCCTCTCAGGTCTTGCCCAAAAAGAAAAAGCAGATAAAACGCTTTTTGAAACTCTAAGTATTTTCTTATGCCCAAGCAAACTGTAAAAACAATCATTGTTGTTTTATTTTGTGTGCTGTTAAGTTCTTGCGCAAGCAATATTGCGTACTATGCAAACCTTGATGGACTTGCGGCAAATCAACGCTTTAGCGATGCGGCAAAACTAACCCAAACAAGTAAAGATAAATATTACGGCGATAAAAATGCTTTGCTTTATTGCCTTGATATAGGATTTTTTTTACACGTTGCGGGCGATTATGAAGAAAGCAATAAATATTTTGAGAAGGCAAAAGAACTTTTTGATTATTTTTTTACAAAAAGCATAACCACCGAAGCCTCAACATGGCTGATAAATGATAACACACGCCCTTACTATGGTGAAGATTTTGAACGCGTGCTTGTTAACATTTTTTCGGCAATCAACTACACAATGCTTGGCAAAACGCAAGACGCACTTGTGGAAGCCCGTCAGGCAGACCAGTTTTTAACATCCCTCCAAACAAAGTACGGTTATAAAAATATTTACAAAGAAGACGCTTTTGCCCGCTATTTTTTAGGCATGCTCTATGAAAATAATGGCGAGCGCAACGATGCTTACATATCTTATTTCAAAGCACTCCAAGCGTACGAAGAAAACGGCAAGTACTATAATTTTGCCATACCTAAGCAGCTAATTATAAGTTGTAGGCGTTTAGCTTCTGAGCTTGGCTTTAGTGATGATTTAAAAGACATAAATGAAAAATACCAAAACATTTCCCAACCTAATGTAGAAACTCCCCCTATAGCAGGTCAATCCTCAAACATGGGTGAGCTTGTTGTAATAAATTACAATGGCCTTGCTCCAAAAAAAGTTGAAAGCATATTTGAGATATCATTTGGCAATGCCTGGCTGTATGTTAATGCAAACACAATAAGTTCGCAAGATGAAGAACAAGTGGAAAAGGCAAGTTCCATAGCCCGTTCAATATTTGCTCAGGAACAGGTGCGCATGGCATTTCCTAAATATGAAAATTCAAATTACACAATTGAAACAATGGAACTTGGATTAGAGAGCTCTGCACGGGAGCCGGAAAAAGCCATTCTCACAGACGACATCGGACAGATTGCAAAAGTTAGTTTAGATGATAAAATAGCACGCATACGCGCAAAAACTATAGCTCGTGTGGCAATAAAGTTTGCTCTCGCGCACGAAATTAGCGCAAAGGTTGAAGAAAACAACGGTGAAACCGGCGGCTTGTTAAGTAAAATTGCGCTTGCTGTCGCATCTACCTTAACAGAAAAAGCAGACAGGCGCTCTTGGCGCGTATTACCGGATAAGATATTAATATCTACAATCGCACTTCCAGAAGGTAAAAACTCTGTGATATTGACTTTTCGTGACAAATACGGTAATAAGGTGTATCAAAAAACTGTCACGGACATACAAATAACGCACAACAAAAAAACATTTTACATTGTAAGAACAGTGCAGTAGCAGGAGATTAGTATGAAAAAAATATTCTTAGCTTTAATTTGTACATTAGTTATCTTATCCCCACTTTTTGCCAAAACCCCCGATTGGGTAAATGGCGAAAGTAAGCTTTACCCAAAAGATAAGTATATAATAGGTATAGGCATTGGCAAAAACATAGATGAGGCGCGTTCAGCCGCCAGGGCAGAAATAGCAAAAACATTTGGTGCAACCATAACACAAAAAACAAATGATACCATAAAAGAGATTGGATTTTCAGATGAAAATGGAAAAAATGTAACAATTCAGCTTGAAACTCAGGCAAACACGCAGGTTTCTACAAATCAGGTGCTTAATGGTATAGAGGTGCAAGAAACCTGGACAAACCCAAAAGGTGGCTCAATCTATGCACTTGCGGTACTTGAAAAAGTTAAAATGAAGGCCGCGCTTTCGGAAGAACTACTTGGTTATGAAAATACATTGAATTTTGAACTAGAAGAGGCAAATAAACCCTACGGAGCAGTTGAAAAGGTGCGTTCATATACAAGAATGCTTTTGGCAATAAAGGAAAGAAATGGAGTATATGCAAAAATGAGAGTGCTTGGTGTGGCGGTAAATCAAGATGCTCAGCCACAAGAGGCAGAAATCTTACAAAAAAGATCTGAAAATTGTGCAAAAATAAATTTTATAATAGAAGCGGATAACGAAAATGGACTTGTAGATGCCTTAAAAGCTGTAATAACAAAGAGTGAATTTTCGGTTAATGCAGCAACTTTGCCTATTGAATCCTCAGTTCAGGCTGCGGAAAAGGTTGGCTATACATTGGCCGTAATGTCTAATATCTCAGTGAAGCCGGCAAATAGAAGTAACCCCCAATGGTCATTTTACGATTGGGACTCAGTCGTAGATTTGTATGAAGATAAACCAGGTGGCAGATTGCTCTCTACAATAACAAAGTCCGGCCAGGTGTCACAGTTAAACAAGGATGCCGCCAAAAGCAGGGCCATAATAGCGGCGCGTGATGCCGCTTCATCGGCTTTGGAAGAAATAATAACCAACTATCTGTTTAAGTAGAAATTGTTTGGCAACATTTTATAAAATGCGTTATATATATAATAAGTGGAAGTAAAAGCAGACATATAAAAAGTGAAATACTAAGTTCCGCCAATAGGTGAGACGCGATAAATGTTCTTTCGAGAGTGCCGTAGGCACTCGAAGTGGTTGATGAAGTGGTCAACCATTGGTACCATAACTTAGGAAAGGGTTCAGCGAGCAGAGCGAGCGACGACGAAACGGGAAAACCATAGGTTTTCCCTTGTAGAGCGGTTTGGCGAAATCATCTTAGCCAAACCAAGTATGAACGAAGTGAATACTAAGTTCCGCCAAAGGCGGAACGCGATATTAGGAGGCAGTAATGAATCACATTAAGTTTTTGTCTTTAGCAGTTGGCATTGCTCTGTTGTTTGGATGTTCAAGTATGGCAAAGAAACCTGAGTGGGTACTAAAAGGCAGTGGAGCATTTAAGTCAGAAAAAAAGGTTCTCTATGGTGTTGGAATAGCAGAGAATATAACTTCTGAAGCTCTTCGTAGAACAACGGCAGACAACAGAGCCATAGCTGAAATATCAAAACAACTTTCAACTATGTCAACATCAATGATGCGTGACTATATGTCGTCCGCGTCCGATGCCGAAAAAGCAAAAGCGTCAGGTGACCAATATGTTGAAAACACTGTAAAAACATTTGCCTCAAATACAATATCAGGGGTTAAAGTAGTGGATCGCTGGGATGAAGGCAAGGTAACATATTCTCTTGCAGAGTTGAGTATTGATGATTTAAAAGCAATGACAGAAAACATAAGTCAACTCAGTTCAGAAATTCGTGAACACATAAAGGCAAACGCAGAAAAAGCATTTGATAAACTTAGCCAGGAACAAGAGAAAAATGCAAAATAAAATTTTGTAAATTTTAAATTGTAAAAATATTTTTAAAAAAATACTTGACAAACAAAAAACAGTTTTGCTAATATACCACCACAGTTGAGGAAGGCAGCAAATAGAAGCTGCCGGCAGGGTTAAAACTCGACACCTCAAAAAAGTTTTTGAAATACACTTGACAAAATAAATTGTACTTTGCTAATATCAGCTTCCATTTTTTTGGGAAGGCAAAGTACAGTAGAATATTTTTCTCTGTAAAAAGTTCCTTGAAAACTTAATACGCGCACAAGTAAGCGCCCCTGAAAATTGGGTAAAAAATAGGCAAACCAGATTAAAATATGTAAAGATGTAACTTCAATTAATTAAATGGCGAGGAAAGCAATTTTCTCGTTTGATAATTTTTTTGGAGAGTTTGATCCTGGCTCAGAGTTAATGCTGGCGGCGTGCCTAACACATGCAAGTTGAGCGGGTCCCGCAGCAATGCGGGATTAGCGGCAAACGGGTGAGTAACACGTAAGAAACTTCCCCTTGAACGGAGGATACCCCAGAGAAATCTGGGACAATACTCCATAAGACCACTATCTGGCATCAGAAAGAGGTCAAAGGCCCGCAAGGGTCATTTGAGGATGGTCTTGCGGACTATCAGCTAGTTGGTGGGGTAACGGCCCACCAAGGCTATGACGGTTATCCGGTCTGAAAGGACGTTCGGACACACTGGAACTGAGACACGGTCCAGACTCCTACGGGAGGCAGCAGTGGGGAATTTTGGACAATGGGCGAAAGCCTGATCCAGCGACGTCGCGTGAAGGATGAAGGTCTTCGGATTGTAAACTTCTTTTGTAGGGGACGAATAAATTGACGGTACCCTAAGAAAAAGCCACGGCTAACTACGTGCCAGCAGCCGCGGTAATACGTAGGTGGCAAGCATTACTCGGATTTACTAGGCGTAAAGCGCATGTAGGTGGTTGGATAAGTCTATGGTGAAATCTCTCGGCTAAACTGAGAGCGGTCCATAGAAACTGTCCGGCTTGAGTGTGGGAGAGGGAAACGGAATTCCCGGTGTAGCGGTAAAATGCGTAGATATCGGGAGGAACACCGATGGCGAAAGCAGTTTCCTGGACCAATACTGACACTGAGATGCGAAAGCTAGGGTAGCAAACAGGATTAGATACCCTGGTAGTCCTAGCTGTAAACGATGTTCACTAGATGTGGGAGGTATCGACCCCTTCCGCGTCGACGCTAACGCATTAAGTGAACCGCCTGGGGAGTACGGCCGCAAGGTTGAAACTCAAAGGAATTGACGGGGGCCCGCACAAGCGGTGGAGTATGTGGTTTAATTCGACGCAACGCGAAGAACCTTACCTGGGCTTGAACTACTAGTTGTAAGATCCCGAAAGGGAAATGACCCGCAAGGGAGCTAGCAGAGGTGCTGCATGGCTGTCGTCAGCTCGTGTCGTGAGATGTTGGGTTAAGTCCCGCAACGAGCGCAACCCTTATCCTGTGTTGCTCCGATATCATGTCGGAGGTCTCTTAGGAAACTGCCTCGGATAACGAGGAGGAAGGTGGGGATGACGTCAAGTCATCATGGCCCTTATGTCCAGGGCTACACACGTACTACAATGGCCGGTACAGCGGGAAGCAACACCGCAAGGTGAAGCAGATCCCTGAAAGCCGGCCCCAGTTCAGATTGTGGGCTGAAATTCGCCCACATGAAGATGGAATCGCTAGTAATCGCAGATCAGCAGGCTGCGGTGAATACGTTCCCGGGCCTTGTACACACCGCCCGTCACACCACGAAAGTCAGTTGTAACAGAAGTCGCTAGGCTAACCCGCAAGGGAGGCAGGCGCCCAAGTTATGATTGGTGATTGGGGTGAAGTCGTAACAAGGTAGCCATACGAGAACGTGTGGCTGGATCACCTCCTTTTAAGGAGAATCCCATCGTTTTCGCAAGAATTCAGATGGGATATGGTCGATCTTATTTTCCCCTTCCATCTTTAGATGGAGAAGG
>JALOBY010000021.1 GCA_023228045.1 Endomicrobiales bacterium
TTACTGTCAGTATGGCCATCAACACGCACATTCATATCCGTATGATTTTTAAGCACTCTATATACACTTTCAACCTTGGGTAATTCGGAATCTTTTACATTGTACTTGTCAAAATCAAAGTTAACGCGAACTGTTATTGTAATTTTGTTATTTTCTGTTTTTACTTCAAGTTTTTCATTCTTTGCTTCTTCTTCAATTTGCTGGAACGCCGTTTTTGGAGTTTCCACTGGCGGCGGTGGAGCTACTGGTGGTGGTGTAACCTCTTCTGCTTCAACTTTTTGTGTTACCCAAAGTTTTGGACAGAACTTTATGGTAAGAGAAAACATTGATGTGAGCCCAAGTGCATAGTGCTGTTCAATAGCGTAATCAAACCTGATTGCCTTATATGTCACACCAAAACCAGCCGTTGGGTTTATGTGTTTATCCAACTCAAAAGCACCAGCACGCAACGAAAGAACTTTATTGAAAAATAATCCTTCCCAACCAGCTGCAAGATGTGCATCCTTTTTAAGTGTTTCGCTTGCCTCAACTGAGATTACATGGTTTGGAACAAACCTATAGGCAATACCACCATTTACTGTTGGCTCTAAATTATCAGTCGCACCTGTTTCCCAACGAATTTCTGGCCTGTTTAAGTTGCGCCATGTAACGGCAACGGTTAGTTTATCTATCACCAAGTCATAACTTGCAGAGGCATCGCCGCCGATTCCACTTGCTCCTTTGTCATAAGCAACCATAAAATATTTTATGCCGGCGCCCAAGTAAAGCCGGTCTGTCATTTTTTTCCCATAGCCAAACATAAATGTGTTTTCTGAGTAATTCATAGAGTCAAATGCGCCGGTTGTGCCCATTCTGCTCCAACCAAAGGCAACCGTACCTTCGCCCATCCCTGGATGAGCATAACCAAAGAAGTTATAATTTAACAAACCCATTCCATACATATCATCATGAAAAATGGTTAGCTCGCTGCATTTTACACGAGCAAGCGATGCTTGGTTCCAATAAACCGCACTGGCATCGTTAGTAACAGAAGTAAACGCTCCACCCATACCACGAGCCCGCGCACTTACACCAATATCTTCAAAAGCCGCGCCAAACGCAAAAGAATAAAAACCTGCAATTAATAACACAGCGCCAAAAAAACCAACCGACTTTTTAAGGCAAACCACAAGTTTGCCGCACCACTGAATTTTACAATTACAATTTTTTGTAGCGAGTTCTCTTTGCCGACCAATTTTTTTCAAATTCATCTTTTTCCCCTGTTTGTTTTGCCTAAATTATATTATTAAAACTTTTTTAGATCCCCGATTACTACCTCGGGAATGACACCAGGATTGCTTCGTCGCTACCGCTTCTCGCAATGACAGATACTTTTGTTTTGCTGTCTTTGCGAAACCCGTAAGGGTTGAAGCAATCTCGTCTTAACTACCAGATTGCCACGGGCTAAAGCCCTCGCAATGACTAAAATTTTGCTGTCTTTGCGAAACCCGTAAGGGTTGAAGCAATCTCGTCTTAACTACCAGATTGCCGCGGGCTAAAGCCCTCGCAATGACTAATTCTTTTCGCTGCAATGACTTAAGATTGCTTCGTCGCTACCGCTTCTCGCAATGACAGGCGAGGGTGAGCGGATATGACAAAATGTGATACCAGTCAAGATTACAAAAACTTAAAAATCCTAAATTATCTTATAACACCAATTAAGTTTTTAATTGTATCGGTATTGCCAGAAGCAATGCCTTCGGCAGTAAATTTATATATATATATTCCATTTGAAACCCTTTGCCCGTTTTTGTCTGATGCATCCCACTCTATTATATTTTGGTTGGTGTTATTAACATCACCGGCATCATAACTCCAAACACTTTCGCCTTTTGTGGAAAATACCTCTATTTTTACGCGGGCGGCTTCTTTTAGTTTATACGAAAACATTGCTTTTTCTTTTATGCCATCGCCATTTGGTGAGATTGGATTGTATGGGAGTTGCATATTATCTAACACTGCACCATTATTCTGAATTAAAGGCGTTACTTCATTTACAAAGTCAATACCTGCAAAATAAATTGTACCAACACCCGATGAGTTAACCGCGGAAGAACCAATTGAACGCGAAATTTTTAAAGCAGCAGAGTTTATACCGGTAAGGTCAAGGTCTTTCATTTTTCCGTCTGAACCGCCAGTAGTTTCAAGCGACATTTCGCTAAGAGGAATTTCTAATGTTTTCCAAATATAACTGCGAGAAGCTGTGGAGTAGGTATTTGCTACGGCGTAAAAAACCCTTTTGTATGTTGTATTGTTTTTATCGGTTACAAAAAACTCTATATTTTCTGAGTTGTTTGTGCCCGTGCCCATATAGTAAATTTTGAAACGGTTTGTGCCTACAAGGTTTGGCGACAAACCGCGCTGTAAAGAAAGCCATTCAGAATCATTTAAGTTAAAGTTTACTTGTGTAGCTTTATGGCTTTGGTCAGACGAATCGCTACCTGTTACATTTTCCATGCTAAATGTACCCGGGTTTGCAAGCAAAACTCCATTGATGTCGGTTTGAATGTATGTAGTCCAATTTGCGGCTAAGCTCATATCGTCAAGAGTTCTTACCAATGAGCTAGTTGTGGTGGAACCCGGTTTTAAAAAGTGAATACCCTCTATAAATACAGTACCTGTGTAAGGTGCGCCTGCACTGCGCTCAAAAACAAATGACAGCTGATCAACACTCGGGGCTGTAGACGCAGGGCCTGTGGTGACAATTCCGGTAAAATCTGAAAATGGTATTATAACATTTTGCCAAGAAGTTGTAAGAGTTTTATATGTATTTACTCTTACTTCATGCCCGGCACCTCCACCACCGCGAAGCTCTATTTTAAATTTTTCACCGCCATTACCACCCTTTACCCAAAAAGAAAGATGGGTTGTGCTGCTAAAATTTACAGCATTCATACTTGTCCAGTAACCACCCCACCCAGGAGCCACAGCAGAAACATTAAAGTCAATGCGCACCGAGCCGCCTGAGCCATCGTGCGTTGGAACCGCTGCACTTGAAACATAACTTTCTGTACACTCAGTTGCCGATGGCATTATTCCGCTTGCACCGCCAAAACGGTTTGTGCCGCTAAGGTTGTCGTAATTATCAACATGCATATCCGCAGGGTTATCAATGTAAAGCTGAAGATTGTCTATTGCAATTGTTCCTTGTCCGCCGTTTACTTTTTCAACTACAAACTCTATTTTCATTATTTTTATAAGGTCAAGGTAAGCATCGGCATATGGATACCCATAAGCGGTGCCAGTATCGGTAAGTGTTCTAAAATTTACAACAACACTTTTCCATGTTGACTGGTTTGTTAAACCAACAAAACCAGTTCTTATTGTACCGTCAGCATCTATAAGTTTTACCTTGAGGTTATTTAAAGGGCCAGTGCCTTTGTAGCTAAACTTTAACGCATCGCCAGCAGAAAGGTCAACGGAAGAAAACTCTTTTTGAATAGTTACCCAGTTGCCACCACCAAGTGTGTAGTCAAGCATCACAGCCGAACGAGCAGCGGAGTTGTAACTTATGCTTTGCGTTGTAATTAAACCAGCAGCAATTGTGTCGGTTACAACAGTCCATCCACCGGTGGTTTGCATAGAGTCCAACACAGTTGCATGCGCATTAAGCGCAAGCAGTGCAAATGCTAAAACAAACAACGGAGCAACTAACTTTTTGATTTTCATAACTTTTCCTTTTTAAACCCGAATTTCACAATAGGGTCTGGCATGCCCTACGGCATCCCGCCTTGGGCGGGAATTAATTTTCCTCAAAAAAATCTTCTATTGAAAGCATATCTTCTTGAGCTTTCATTTGCGTGTCGTGATTAAACAAGTAACGAATGGCACCATTGTTTAAATAGTTGTTTAAGGCAATAAGTGTCATTGCTTGGTCTAAACAAAGATATTTTTTGGAAATTTTGAATGTGTTTACATTAACAGCGTCGTAAAAACCATATTTGCCATAAATTTCAGGATAATTAATTAACAAGTTACGAATATTTTTTATTGCCTGTTCTGGAAGTACGGCCAAAGCAAGGAAGCTTGCGTGCGGCGTTATTACACCTTTATCTTGATATCCGCTTGACCCAAGCTCTTCAACTCCGTATTCAAAATAGCCCCATATATTTTCCGGTGTACTGCAAGGCGATATACCCCAAACAGGATATTTTTGTTTTTCGGCATAAGCAATTTGCGCGCGAACTGCAATTTCGTTATTTAAACCAAGACCTTTTTTTGCAACTTCTTGTTCACGCAAAACAAGTGTGGGCATAAGGTACTCAAACATACTGCCACCCCAGCTTGGAACGAACTTTACATTTTCAATTTGATAATACCCCTGAAAAAAACGGGTGCCAAAATATGTTCTTTCAAACCCAACCGGTGTGCGCGCCTGCCACTTCCACTCTGAGGGCAATGTGCGATAAAGTTTAAACCAGTGTTTTCTTGGCACATCTCCCTTGCCAATAGCAATATATGAGGCCACCCTTGACTCGCAACAAAGCAAACCGTAGTGGTAAGGCGAGTACTTTTCTTTTTCTCCGTCGTATCCTACATAAAACTGGCTTTCAATTCTGTCGTATAGCTTATTAAAATCCATTTGCTTAAGCAACACCTCACACCGTTCACCCAGCTCACTTTGAAATGCCTCTTTTGCCACAATTATACCTGCGGCAAGCCAGCCATTATCCACAGTTGACACATAGGGTTTATCGGTTTGTAAGGTTATGGTTTTATAATAGTTGTAAGGGTGGCCTTCCCACTTATCAACTTTTTCTAAACTTTCTATAACGCGAGTTACCCGGCGCACAGCCTCAAAACGATCTATAAAACCAAGGTCAAAAGCTGAAACAACGCACATTATGTAAAGACCAATGTTTGTTACCGATGTGTAACAATTTGCCTTTGTTTTACTTGGGAAAACCATTATGTTGTCTAATGGAAGGCCAGTTTCTTTATCTACAACATCACGAAAATATGCCCAGGTATCGTATGCAATTTCTTCAAGTAATTCGCGCTCTGGCAAGTTTGCAGGAAGGTTTTTTACTCCGGGAACTGTGTAGCGTAAAAGGCGGGCTGTATCGGCATCTACTGGCTCATCACCCTTAGCATCTTCATCAAGAAGTGATGGACAGGTTTTTTCATTTAAAAATTCTACTTTTTGAGCGGGCTGTTTTCCTTCTTTTTTAGTTGTATTTTTTGCGTTTGCAAAAGAAGCAGTTGGTGCAACAAACGCAACAGTAAAAATAAGCAATGCAAAAACAAAATATCTAAAGATATTTGCAAGTATTTGCGAACAAAGTAAAGTTCTCTTGCGCAGGAAAGCCACTAGTGTCCCCTGTTTAATAAAGCGTTTAGTTAATTTGTTGATTTTGCTTGCAGATTATATCAGATTGCGTTTTAGTGTGTCAAGAATTTGTACAATATTTTAACATATTGGACTTTTGGTAATAAGGTTAGTCAGGTTTAATCCGGAATTTGCAACAAGACACGGAATTTTACAAACAATGCCAGACTTTTTCTTCAAAAAGCAGTGTCTGTCATTTCCCCGAGTGCCCTAATTAAGACATTTGAGGGTAAATTCCATCGGGAATGACAAACAGCAGTGTAGGAAATGATCGTCAAGGCCGGATGGAATGACGGGCTTTGTAATTTTTACTCAATTATAAGTTTGCAGATGGGCATACATTTTTTAACACACATTTAATATGATTAGGCCTTCTTGCCTTGCAAACCGCCCTTCCATGTGCCTGCATAAAATGGGAGAACAAAAACCAATCTTTTTTAGGTATTAATTCTATCAATTTACTTTCAATTTTCAATACATTATCACTTTTTATAAAACCTAACCGATTTGAAATTCTAATTACATGAGTATCCACAACTATACCTTCATAAATGCCAAAGCTGTTGCCAAGCACTACATTTGCGGTTTTTCTTGCAACACCGGGCAGTTTTAATAAATCAAACATTGTACTTGGAACTTTACCGCCAAAATCTTTAACTATTATCTTTGCAGTTGCAATAATGTTCTTTGCCTTATTTCTATAAAAACCAGTAGATCTTACATCTTGCTCAAACTCACTTTGACTGGCCTTGGCATAATCATTTATTGTTTTGTATTTTTTGAAAAGTTTTTCGGTTACTATGTTCACCCTTTTATCGGTGCATTGGGCGGAAAGGATTGTTGCAACAAGCATTTCTACGGGGTTTGAAAAATTAAGCGCTGTTTTAGCGTTTGGATATTCTTTTTTTAAAAGGGTGAGAATCTTTGCTACTTTCTTGTTTGTCATTGCGGTCTAACCATATTGTCTGTCATACCGTCAACCTCGGGCTGATTCGCTTCACTCATCGGGATGACAACTGAAAAACAGTTGTCATTTTATCTCAATGGCACTTACCGGACAATCGTTTACCGCCTGCTTGGCAGATTTTAGAACAGCGTCTAACAACTCTACCTCTTTTGCAACGGCCAAAACACCGTCCATCTGGAAAATATCAGGGCACAGCGATACACATAAAGCACACCCAATACAGGCTTTCGCATTAACTTTTGCTTTCATTCATTTTTTCCTTTAGTCGTATTTCTCTTAATTTTGCAAACTTTGCAACCTCATAAAACGATGAAAAAATTGCCCAAAGTAAGCCATTGTAGCCATCTAAAAAACCTAAACGCAAAACATAGCGGACAAAAAAGCTAAAAGGAAACCTTATAAACTGAAAAACGGAGGCGCTTTCATTTTTGTCTTTTCTTTTTAACGCGTCTAGTGAAGAATAGTTATTAAACTTGTCAAAATAACTTGAGATTGTTCTATAACTGTAATGGTTAATCGGGTTTTTTAACCGGGCAACCTTGCCGCTTACAATCAATTTTTCATGCAAAGGCGAGTTATCGTAAAATGCTTTATTTTTTTTAAAAAGCCGTTTTTGCATATCGGGGTATACGCCGCCCCAACGCATTAGCTTGCCAAGAAAATAAAAACGCCGCGGGATTTGATATGCCGAGTAATCATTTATTTTTAGTTTTAATACTTCATCGCGCAATTTATCGCTTATAGTTTCATCGGCATCAAGCACCAAAACCCAATCGCCAATGCAATGGCTTATGCCAAAATTTCTTTGATCGCCATAGCCACCCCACTGCCTTTGCAAAACCTTAGCCCCAAGCAGTTGCGCAATTTGAACTGTTGAATCTGTACCAAATGAGTCCACAACAAGCACTTCATCTGCCCATTTAGCACTTTCAATGCACTTTTTTATAACATCTTGCTCATTTTTAGTGATAATTAGCACAGAAATTTTCATTTGCTCTTATCCCCTAACCTTAAGTAAAATTTTATGATAACATTTTCAAACCACGATCTGTTTTTTTGAAAGTACTTTAACAATGATATTTTAAACATTTTGGCTTTGTCAAAATTGGAGGTAGTTGAACCCTTGCCACCCAAATGTACAACTCTTGAGGATGGTACATAAGTTATAAAAAAACCTTTTGCTTTTAACTGTCTAAAAAGATCTGTTTCTTCAAGATAAAAGAAGAACCTTTCATCTAAAAGCCCAGCTGTAAAAAGCGCATCTTTTCTTGCAAGGAAACATGCACCGCGCAAAGAACTAACACGATATATTTTCCCTGGCCTGTAAAACATCTCTTTAAAACTTACATACAGCTTAACAAACGGCTTTAATAGTTCTGTTAAAACGGTTGGCTCAGGGTAAACTGACTTTTGTATTGTGCCATTTGAGCGCACAAGCCGCGGCCCTGCGACAGCATTTTTTTGAGAAGCAAACAAGGCTTGCCGCAGTACACTTATAGAACCCTGCATTATCTGTGCGTCGGTATTTAAAAACAATATCAATTTATTTTTCGCGAAACGCACACCTTGGTTTGCGGCAAAAGCGAAACCCATATTCTCTGTGTTTTTTATTACATTTATAAATGGAAACTTTTCACACGCGCGCTCAATAGAACCATCGGTTGAGGCATTATCAACAATTACCCATTGTGAGTTTTCTGGTTTTGTTGCGTCATCATTTTCATTAAGGGCTTGCAGGCACTCAAAGAGTACGACTCCAGAGTTTTTTGCCACAATAACCACTGTTATTTTATTATTTTCCACTGTTTTCCCTGCCAAGCATTAGCCCGAAAAGCCAAAATAAGTCCATAGCCACTCCGGGGCCGCGCAAGTGCGCATCAAACATATCGCCAACAAGAACACCAGCAAAGGCAAACATCACACCTATGCTAAAAGCAACTTTAAAAGAATTATTTGAAAATTTAATCACCTTAATACACCCACTGAAAATTAGAAAAATAAGGCCTAAAAAAATTACAAAACCAACAAAACCCTCTTCGGCTAAAAGCGTTAAATAAAAAGAATGCAAATGAGAATGACGATATTTTCCATCAGCATTTAGCAAATCTTTTTTGCCAACCATATCAAAATATTTGGCACTTCTTTGCGGCACGCCAAGGCCAAAACCAAACACAGGGCGATCTTTTATTTCAAGCATTGCAATATGGTAAAGGTCTATTCTTTCGGTAACATTTGTATCGGAAAATGCGGCAGCCGATTTAACACGCGAACTAACAAGCCCAGAATAAAAATACACCAGGCAAAAAATAATCGCCACAACACAAAGCACACCAATACTGCGCCATATTTTACCGCTTTTTATACATAAAAAGAAAACAAATGCCGGCAATATTGCCGCAACAGCTAAATAATAACCTCTTGAACCGCTTAAAAACACAGCAAAAATTAAAAATATTCCAGCTATAACAAACAATACTCTTTTGAGTTTGCTAAACGTTGAACAAAAAAAACCAACAGAAAGTGCAATCAAAGAAAAACTTAAACATAAAGCCGCAAGACCTATATGATGCCGTAACCCTTTTAAAAGCCCTTCTTCAACAAAGTAAAATGAACCAAAGTTCTTCCAGAAAAGACCAAAATAAGCAAGCACGGATACGAAAACAATAGCAAAGAAAACACTAAAATAAATTAGTATGTATTTCTTTATAAGTTCTTCATTTATAACCGTAAAACCAAGAGCAAACGGCAACAACCAATGCATAAAATATGCCGCGCTTAAGTTAAAACCAAGCGCACTATCAGGTGAAAATATGCTTCTGATAAAACCATAAAGCACAAAAACAAGTACAGCAATAAAAACTTTATTTTTCAGAAGCTCACGCGCGTGACTAGGCCAACTTGTAAGCCCAATAAATACAGCACCATAACCCCACACTTGGCTTATAGGCATACCTATGGCAAATATTAAATTTGAAATTTTAGAAAATAATGTCCGCTTCGCACCTATGGCGCGAGCGAGACCTCGCCATAATGGCGGGAAGAATTTTTTTATTTGCATTTTAATTCCTTGTAAATATTGCCAAGTTGTTTTATCGCATTTTCCTTGTTAAAAGTTTTAGAAACAAAACCGGGTGCTGCTTTAGCCATATTATTATACAATGAATGGTCTGAAAGTAATAATTTTAGCTTTTCTGCAAGCTCAAAAACATTAAGAGGAGCAATTATAAAACCGGTATTTCCACCCCAGACAGTTTCAGGTATGCCGCCAATGCTTGTAGCAATCACCGGCTTGCCCATCGCTTGTGCCTCAAGTGTAACCCTGCCAAATGCCTCGCTATCCCAAGAGAGCAGGCAAAAAATATCCATTGCACAAATGTATTTTTCAACATTACTCTTAAATCCAGTGAAAATAACAATTTTGTCCAAACCAAGTTTACTTGTAAGTTCTTGCAGCTCCGTTCTTAAATCACCGTCGCCAACTATTAAGTACCTTATATTTGGAAAATCATTACGCAAAACAGCGGCCGCACGAATTAATATTTCTTGGCCTTTGCCCTTTGGCTTGTTTATAGCCCCAACTGTACCAATAACCTTACAAGCCGAAATATTAAGTTTTTCTTTAATATTTTCACAAGAGACATTCGGATTAAATTTACTTTCATCAACCCAGCCATAAACCACATCAAGCTTGCTGTTGCTAACATTGTGTTCACTACGCAACAATTGCGCAACGCTTTTTGAAACGGCTATAACCTTATCTGGGAAAGAATACAAAAACCGCCCAAGTATTTTATGACGGCCCTGCGTGTGCCTGTGAAATATAACTTTTATCCGCCCAAAAGAAAACCACTTAACAAATATACATGGCCAAAAAACTTTGCCCTGATGAGCATGTAATATATTTATTTTTAAAGCAAAAACTAAAAACACAAGTTTTGATATACCAAATATATCCAAAGAACCTTTGATATTTAATTTAACCTGTTTTAAGCCTAATGCCGATGCCTCGTTAGCAATTGAGCTTTTTGCCGGTGATGCAACAATATTAGAAAAATCAGAACCCTGCATAGCTGAAGCAATATCCAACATTGCCTTTTCAGCGCCACCAAAACTATTTGAACAGTATATGTGCAAAATATTAATCATAAAATAAAAAACCCGGAGCCGCTTGGCCACCGGGAACTTACTAAAACATATTTAAGAACAAACTTTGTATATGCAATATGCAATTTAACTTACCCCTTGCCAACTACCGTTTACACTTAATGGCAGTTCTGCGGGTTTAACTAAAAATACATTTTAAAGGAACGCTAAATTGCCACTTGTAAAATAAAACGGGGATGACGGGATTTCTCTTCCCCCGTCCCGCATAGCGGGACTCCTCCATCGCCTGCCGCCCTCGCTCCTCCTGCCTCTGGCAGCGCTTCGGGTCGGCTTCAAATCCCTATTGAAAATAAAACGGGGATGACGGGATTTGAACCCGTGATCTCTGCCTTGACAGGGCAGCGTGTTAACCAGGCTACACCACATCCCCAACTTACTGCTATATTATTCTAAAACGGATAAGAAGATATACATTGTGTTTCACCCTGCGGGTGATGACCCGTAGGGTCAAACCAGGCTACACCACATCCCCAAATATTCTTTTTACCTTTTGTCATCCCGCAATGACACCTGAAAAAGGCCTGTCATTGCGAATCCCGAAAGGGTGAAGCAATCTCGTCTTAACTGTTAGATTGCTTCGTCGCTACTGCTCCTCGCAATGACACTGGACTTCCGATTACCCGCCTTTGGCGAGGTCGAAATGACACATATGTTCTTTTTATCTTTTTGCTTTTAAGAAGGTATACATAATACACAAAATTGTGTTTCACCCTGCGGGTGATGACCCGTAGGGTCAAACCAGGCTACACCGCATCTTTAAATTTTTGGCAGTATACAAGATTTCTGTCGGAAGTGTCAAATTTTGCTTGTCATTCCCGTGAAAACGGGAATCCGTTCAATATTAAGACATTTGAGGGTAAATTCCATTTGAGAACCGAGACGAAAGAGATGGAGACATTTTCGACACAAAAATTGCAGCGAATGGTTATTCCATTCGTAAGAGTTTTGCGGAAAAAAATGTCCCATATCTTTTGACGAATTCCAAATCCTATTGCAAAATTCGGGTTCAAGTCAAACACTCAAAATGAGTGCCTATTTTTTCCCCGAGTGCAACTTTTGAAATTATACCCTTAATTCTGCCATTTGCAATTACTGTTTTAATACCTGAAGCGATTGCAATTTTTGCGGCTTTAATTTTTGTTGACATCCCGCCGGTACCCTTGCCACTTGACGACTTGATAGAAGCATAACTCTCGTGTTCTCGTGTTATTTTATTTACGCTACAAATTAACTCGCTTTCCCCCGGAACTCCTTTGTAAAGCCCATCAACATCTGTAAGCAATAACAATAAAGACGCACCAACACATACGCAAACATTCGCCGCTAATGTATCGTTATCTCCAAAGTTTATCTCTTCAACAGCGACGGTATCATTTTCATTTATAATAGCTACGGCCTTCATTGCCATCAATTCAAGCAATGTGTTGCGGGCGTTTGTGAGTGTATGACGCTCATCAAAATCACGCTTTGTTACAAGCACTTGAGCAACAGGAATTTTATATTTTAAAAAAACTCTTTCATAAATACTCATTAAAATTGGCTGGCCAATGGCGGCAAGAGCTTGTTTTTCTTTTAAAACCGACGGCCGCTTAGCTATGCCAACCCTGCCCATTCCAGCACCAATAGCGCCAGAAGTAACAATAATTACACTATGTCCTTTTTTCATAATAGACACAATATCGCGCGCAATAGCACCAATCAGTTTTTTATTAACCGAACCATTGTTTTGCGTAAGTAAGTTAGTTCCAATTTTAACTACAATTTTCATTTTTATACCGAGTACTTGCCGCTTCTTGCCTTTTTTAACGCGGCCTCAAGCTCTTTTTTTTTGTCTTCAAAACCAGCCCTGCCCATAAGCGTGTATGTTAACTCTTTGCCAAGCTCTACACCGGGCTGATTAAACGCATCAATATTTAAAAACTCACCGGCATACGCTGTGGCCAGCTCAAACATATATAAAACCTGGCCAATAGTGTACTCATTTATTACCGGTAATTCTATGCTCATATTCGGCCGTGCCTCTTTTGTTAAGGCAAGCCGTGTTGCTTCTTCTTCGGCTTTGAGCAATCCATTTAATGAATGCCCGCCAAGGTAGTGACCATCAAACGAAGGAATTTTTACAGTGTTTGTAAACTTACCGACTGAAAGGAAAGTAATAATTTTGTCTTGTGGCCCTTCTATATAAAGCTGTACCTGAGAGTGCTGATCTGTGGTGCCAAGCGCTTTAACCGGTGTTGGCCCAACGCAAACAACCTTCCCGTTTTTGTCTAATTTCTTACCCAAACTCTCTGCCCATAACTGGCGATACCAATCAGCTATGCCATAAAGCGCATTTGAATATGGCATCATTACGGATAGGTTTCTGCCGCGTTTGTAGAACATATACTGTATTGCCGCGTACAAAGCCGCTGGGTTTTTAAGTATATCTTCATTTTTGCATTGCTTATCCATTGCCGCGGCACCCTCTAAAAGTGCCTCAACATCAATGCCAGAAAAAGCCGCAGAAACAAGACCAACAGGCGTCATTACAGAGAACCTGCCGCCAACATTATCCGGGATTGGAAAACTTATCAAACCCTCTTTATTTACGGTTTCACGCAGGTAGCCCTTTTTTGCGTCGGTTGTCACTATCAAATTATTTTTATAATTTTTACCAAGTCGTTTCTTTAGGGCTTCTTTGAAAACAAAGTAGTTTGCAAAACACTCAGCCGTACTACCCGACTTTGATATAACATTAAACAATGTTGTTTTAGGGTCAACTACATCTAAAATACCTGATATTAAATCAGGATCTACATTATCTGGAACAAATATCTTAGGCCATTTTTTTCTACTCTTTTTATCAAGCAGGTTCCAAAATGGGTGCCTAAGAGCTTGCGTTAAAGCAATGTTCCCAAGTGCGCTTCCACCAATACCTATAACCACAAAGTTATCAAACTTTTTTGCAAGGGAGTTTGCAAGTTTCGTTATTTCTTTTGCGTCTGCCGTCTTATAGGGCAAGTCCATAAAACCAATTTTACCGGACAACCTATCTGCCTCTATATTCTTTCTTGCGGCAAGCGCTTTGGTATTAAATGCTGAAATTTCTAAGAGAGAAAGACCATTTTTGCCCACAAAATCTTTAAGACAATTCGCATAATTTAGTACTATCTTAAACATTTTTACCATCCTCCCACTTCCGACGATACTTTTACATCACTCTCACCTGCCCTTCGGGCTTCCTCTCCCCTCGAGGGAGAGGATTGAGGTGAGGGGGCATTTTGTAACCGACTATTGCTTTAATTTGTTTTACTTTTTTTCAACTGTATAAGTGCCGCTAAGCGAATACCTACTCTTGAGTTGTCGGCAACACTTTTTGAATTATAAGAGAAAAATACTTGTATGGCGTAATGGTCGCTTGCGTATGCGGGCATTTTAGCAATTACTTTTATTTTTTTCTCTTTTTTCGGCCCAAGCGAAAACTTTAAAGGCGACACTTTTATCCACTCTGGAGCAGGTTTTCTAAGCATTGGGTTTGAGCCATCACTCCAATCTTCGGCACTAATTGCAACATCTACTTTTTCCGTAGAATCATTTTTTACCATAATGACATGCTTTATTTTCTGATTATTATTAAAATAAATTTGTTCAAAATTTGGCTTAAGTGTTAAACAAAAAGCGCTAAGCGCAAAAAACATTGTGACAATCAGTAATAAGAATATTTTTATATGTTTCATTTAACCCCAAAAAGCTGGATTTCCCCTTACCCGCCTTTGGCGAGGTCTAGCCTGGGGCTGACAATCCGAGGGAATGACAGAACTTTCTTTTTAGTTGTCATTGCGAATCCATCTTGGGTGAAGCAATCTCGTCTTAACTGATAGATTGCTTCGTCGCTATGCTCCTCGCAATGACAAGCTTTGTGAGACGGAAATGACACGGGCCGTGTTATTTTCAACACATTGATTGTTCTTTTGTAGTTTTAGCAATTGCCGCATATTATATAAAAAACGCCGCTATTTGTTAGCGGCGTTTAAAACATTACCAAAAAACATAAAATTATTGTTCCTATTTTTCCAAAACAAACTCAACACGGCGGTTTTTTGCCTTGCCCTCTACTGTTGTGTTATCGGCAATTGGAGTTGAACCACCCATACCAATGCTACTTAAGCGGTCTTCTGAGATGCCCATACTTACCATTTGTTCAAGCACGGACTGAGCGCGCAGTTCTGAAAGGTCAAGGTTTGCTTTTACACCGCCAGAACTGTCGGTATGGCCCATAATTGTTACATTATAATCAGTATAATTATTCATAAGTTTCACAACTCTTGATATTTTTTGTTTTTCACTTGGCAATACTTGAGATTTACCACTTTCAAAATTTATGTTTTCTGTAATTATAATTTTTTCGCCTTCCGCTTTAACATTCATTCCCTGCTTTTGCGCCTCTGCAAAAATAACTAATGGTTCCTGTGCCTTAGGTTCTGGAACTACAACTGGAGTCAACTTTACTTGTGACACCGGCACTGGCGCTACCGACTGTATTTGTGGCATTGTCTCTGGCATCACCTGCTTTATTTTTGACTCAGGTTTTGGCTCAACCTTTGAAGCTATTTCTTCCTCTTCAACTACCACTTTTGGTTGTTGGTGTTTTACTTCTTGCACATATTTTTTTTCTTCGGCAACATAATTCGGATCTAAAAACCTTAAGGTAAGAGAAATTCTATGAGTACCCATACTTTCTTTAATAAGAAGGGGCATTATAAAGCCATAATCAAGCTGTAAGTCCAAATTATTTAAAGTAGGGTTTATACCAAAACCAATAGCCACTTCCGTGGTATTAGCGCCTGCTCTTAAAGCAAGCAGGTGTTCAATAAACCAAAACTCGCCGCCAAGATGCACATTATATTTATCTGATGCACTGCCCCAATCTTGCATTCTATACGAAAAATCAAGCGCGGCAAGTATGTCTTCTGTGAAATTATATGCACCGCCTAAACGCAGTTCGGCAGGTACAATATCTTTGCTCTTAAGGCCCAAATCCGGCTGAGTAATATTTTTAAGCGATAATCCAAGCGCCAAATTTTCATTAAGAATTTCTGGCCGATAAAGCGTACCAAGGTCTAGTGTTAATGCACCTTTTGAGTTACCACTTGCAAAAACAGGGTCGTTTATAGTGCGATTGTCCAATGTATATTTGTGGCTTAAATACTTTAAATTTACACCACCGGAAAAACCAGCCCCTATCACTCTTGAGTAATTAAAAGCAAAAGAACTTTCATCATATAAATCCGCACTAACAAAGTTTGTCCAGCTAAAACCAATTGTATTGTCTTTATTTTTAAGAGGCATGCCAAAAGCAAAGTAACTAAGCCCCATATTTACTTCATCTAAACCAGTATAAAGCTTACCGTACATAAATGTAAGCTCAGGGTCTTGCAAACCGGCAAGCAAAGAGGGGTTATAAAGCATACCGTCGACATCTTCATCAATGGCAGTGAAAGCGCCGCCAAGCCCCATTGGCCTTGCACCCCAGCCACTTTCTTGAAAAGCCGCAAACGATGTAGCAGCTATAAGCGTGAGAATCAAGAGCGCTGCGCAAGCGGAGCAAAAATGCTTAAAGTTTGTTTTTTCTATTTTCATAAAGTTACCTTAGAAACTCATTACTATTTGACATATTTTGTCATTCCCGCCCCCGATTAAGACACTCGAGGGTAAACTCCAGCGGGAATCTAGTTTTTATTGATACGCCATTTGTGGATTCCCTCTAATCCCGCCAAGGCGGGAAGGGAATGACAAGCACTGCTTTTTTTAGTTGTCATTGCGAATTCATCTTGGGTAAAGCAATCTCGTCTTAACTACCAGATTGCCGCGCTTCGCTCGCAATGACACCAGGATTGCCACGGGCTAAAACCCTCGCAATGACACCGAAACCTTACTTTGCTATTATTACAGTCCCGCTAATAAGTTTCTTTTTGCCGTCAACATCCGCATTAAATTGGTAAATATAAGCACCGCTTTCAACTACACTGCCACCTTCATCTTTACCATCCCATCTTGGCATATCGGGTGAGTTAATTGTTCTTATGTTCCTGCCATTTATATCATAAATTTTAATTGAGAAGTCAACACCACTTAAACCGTCAAAACCAGCATAATCATTTATACCATCAACAGTTGCGGGGGTAATTATTTTTTCTTTTGGCCTGTAATCTGCGGCAGTCATTGCACCTTGGGCAAAGAGAGCATACTTACTGAAGTGGTCTATGTAGACACTTAAAGTATGGTTTTGTTTGTCAAGTACCCCACCGACAAGTCGCCATTCAAAACCATCATACCAACAAACCTTAAGGTCTTCCGGCTTCATATCGGTTTCTGTACCGTCAGGGAACTCAACTTTATCGTCATTGTCAACATCAAGATAAAGTATTGTAAGTTTAACCGGCTTTGCAAAATGCAACCCTTCGGGAGAAAATTCAAAAGCCATAAACGGTCTGTCTTTATCTATGTTGCCAAAAGCTCTCTGAGGCACTGAGTTGACATCTAACTGCGTAATTGTAATGTCCACTGGAGCCGAAAGCGCGCCAACTGGTATATCTAACCCGGTGTTGCCATCGTCGGGGTTGCCATCCGGCACAACAAGCTGACCGTCAAGTGTTGCCAAGAATGGAATATCGTTTGTAAATGTAATTTCTTGAGGATTTGATATTGTTTTACTGTTCCAATCACTTGTATTTACACCATCTGTCGCCGTTATATAGTAATAAATTTTTGATACGTTTAGTAAATCTGCCTGGCTAAGCGTGTACACAAAATTTTTGCTATAACTTGTGCCGCCTGAGACGACACTCATATTTACATTAACCCAAGCACCGGAGTCAATTTTGTAATGCACCTGAGCACTCTGTACATTTTGATTGTCTTGCACGGCTACTCTAAACCTTAAAACATTGCCCGTACCTACTATTTTGCTTATTGCCTCATGGGTAATTGTTGGAGGTTCAAAATCGGCCTCCTGATATATTTCAAACCAAACATCTGTATCAAACGAGCCAGCAGAGGCATTAGCAAAATTTGCCTCAAAGTAGATATTCGTTGTTTGTGAGCTTGCAGAAAAACCCGGACCCTGATCCTGAACCATTGTATAAAGGTTTGTATAAGCAGTTGACCAATCTGACTCGCCTACATCTTTCAAATATTTCCAACCACCTTCAATTGCAGAAGAAGTGCTTATTTGCATACTTGCCGAAGTAGAAGAAACCCACGCCGCAGCAATATTTGAGTTCGCATTAGCATTTATTAATCCGGCTCTTATTAATCCATCAAGACAAGGAGGGTTATTTGTAAAAAGGTCAACACGCCACTGCGGATATTGAGGAAGTGGAGATATGCCATCGTATGGCTGGTAGAAAAGTTCTACATATTCATTGGCAAGTTTGAAGGTGTCGGTACCCAACGCAGCCGCAAAAGTTATGCCAGGTTGAACAGAATTATCTGAAATCTTTTTTGGAGTGACACTTATACTTACCGCTTGGGCGGCAACAGCCAAACAAAGCGCAAGCAACACCGCCGAAGCGACTGTGGTTGCACCTTTGATAGTTGTACGCATTGCAGAGTTCATTTATTTTTCAAACCTTATATCGTCAAAATAAACTATACCGGCTCTACTACCGCCTGCACCGTCGACACGCCAATTTTCAAAAACCGTCGTAAACTTTTTTATTGTGGTTTTATCAAGACTTGGGAAATAAGTGGGGAAATCAGCATAGTATTCTTTCCAAGATGTTGTAACATTTGTAGGTACAATAGCACGCTCAACTCCTGATGCATCTACAAGTCCTACCTTAAAAGTTTTAGGGTTTTCAGCATCGGAGTTTGCTCTCACCCTAAACCTTAGCGTTGAATACTGTGAAAAATCATGCGGAACTTCTACAGTTCCATCAACACCACCACCGAAAAGTGCGAATGTCCCACAATAGCTACTGCTGGTAAAATAAACCACTTTCCAAGACCGCACAGCGCCAGAAGATGTTGTTGTATCATACGATTCACTGCAAGTAGCGGGATCAGCAGCCCATGCACCATTATTACCACCTAACGCATTTGAACCCCATGCATCCCCAAAGCTGTCAATTCTTACTGCATTAGGAGCGGTTGTGCTAAAAACAATGTTGTCTATATAGAAAGTTGTACCAAAAAGCATTCCGTTGGTATTTAGATAGTCATGTTCAAAAATAAAATTTATATAACCTAAATCTTTAAGATTATTTGTACTTGAAAAATTTGCGAAAGCGTCCAAAGGAATTGTTACTGTTTCCCACGAAGTGCCTGTGCCGCCGTTTGAACCGGAAGTTCTATCAAGGTAATCCGAAAGGTAAACCTTAGAAGTTGTACTTTGATTTGTGTTTTTCCACTCAATTTTGAAACTTTGGCCAAGGTCAACACCCTTTATGTCAAAAGAAATTGCTCTGTATTTGCTTATGTCGCGTGACGCACTTGAAGAATTGGCAAGCCCAATGCTCATACCTGCCCACTCACCGGAATTTGTCACACTGTAAACAACTTTTAAGCAAGCATTATTTCCTGGATGAGCGGTTTCGTCATAACTTATATTAACTGACCTGCCAGAACCAGTATTAAGCTGGCCGTACTGGCCGCCCCAGTTGTTTACCCCGCTCATTGAGTCAAAATTATCTAAAACATCACTTATTGCAGTGACAGAAACGCTTCCATTCATTGCAACTGGCGCGCTTGAAATAAAAGCGGCATTGCAAATGGATGATGAAAGAAAAATAAGCGATATGAGTAAACTTGATAGTATAAGTGCTTTATTTATTTTCATTGTCGTTTTTTAGATTCCCTCTAATCCCGCCAAGGCGGGAAGGGAATGACAGGCATTTTTTGTTTCTAGAATGACAGAACTTTCTTTTTAGTTGTCATTGCGAATTCATCTTGGGTAAAGCAATCTCGTCTTAACTACCAGATTGCCGCGCTTCGCTCGCAATGACGACTATGTTGTGTCATTGTGAATCCCGTGTGTTCCCTGTCATCTCGAGGAGCAAAGCGACGAGAGATCTTTAAGATCCCTCACTGCGTTTCGGGATGACAAACTTTTTTGTTTGCAATGACAAGCCATTTGTTCTGTCTGTGTAATCTCTCTTTAATCTGTGTAACCAAGGGGGCAGGAGTTTTTGGGTGCCCCCTACTACTTCACTTCAATTTCTTTATTTACTCCAACAATCACTTCGTCGTCTAAATTGTATAAAAATGGAGAATTTACATTTATGTTTGCAGTACATTTATATGTTCCTGCAGGCCAGTCCTTGTTTTCAAACGAAACTCTAAATTTTTCTGAACGGTTTGGAAATACAGGGAAACCATAATCCATTTTGCCAACAAACTCGCCAGAAGGGCAAGAAATTTTAACTTCCCCTTTTGGCCTAAAGTGCGATGGCCCGTTATTTTTTATTGAAAGAAAACAACTTAAAGAACGAACACCATTGGCCGAAGAAACATTCACATAAAAAGAACTTAACTCAAAATTTGTTTTACTTGAAGTTCCCGTAAAAATATAAATTGGAACGCCGTTGCGAGTTTTAATGTTAAGCATCTCACCCGATTGCCCCTGTGGGCTGGCAACGAAGTAAATCATCGTTGCCAGCTCTCCAGTTGCATTAATCGGTATTTTTATATCAACTATTACTTTTTTTGATTCCCCATTCTTTAATAAAAACGGTTTTTGCGGGTAAACTTTAACGGCCTTCTCGCTAAGTTCATTGCTGCCTGTCGTTTGCTTCCACCAAGCTAAATCAACTAATGTTTCTACAAACATTGTTGCTTCTTCTTGGTTAGCAACAGCGAACTCAACAGTTAATGTTTTACCCGGCTTTGCCGTTTTCTCTGTTACTGATGGTGAAACGTTCAAAAAGCAATAGCCATTGATTATAAAGAACAAAACCGCAATAGCACTAAGATATAGTGCCTTCATATTTAATTGTGTGAAAGGTCAATAACAAGAGTTCCTGTATAAGAACCTGCCGCCACAACGCTACGATCTACTTCTGTGTAAAGATAGAATGGAGCTCCGACAGCAATTGCTCTATATTGCTCCGGCAATACATTTGGTACAGTTATATTTGCATAGCTGACGCTTCCATAAGCAACTGTTGTATAGCCCTCAGCATCTGCAGTGGCGAAGCTGTTATCAGTTAAACTTCCGGGATCCCAAGCATCGTGATGATCTTTGATAAATGTCCAACCAGTAGTTGTAGAAATTGCTGGTGAACCTACACTTATACCGCCTAAAACCGTGGCAGTTGATGCCTGCCAAGCCAGAGAAAGAGTAGTGCTGGATGTGTAGTTACTAAGACCACCATACTGGTAACCCCATGGCCCTGGTGTGCTTGGCGCTACTGTGAAATTATCTGTGTATGTTTTAATTTTCCACACAGAATTGTCAGCTATAGTTATTTCCACATATTGCTTTCCTGCTGTATCATAATAAGTACCGCCAGAATCAAGAGTGCCAAGTGCATAAGCAGCTATTACATCATCCGTCACATTTCTTACTTCAACACCCATTGAACTTATACTATTAACTGTTGCCGACATTGCGACCGGGGCACTTGAAACAAATCCCGCAAAAGACACTGATGCCGCCGATACAACAAGCGCTGCTACTACTAAAAACTGCATAAACCTTTTCATACTTCCCTCCTATTTATTTTTGTTTTGCCATGTTAAGGCAAACATTACGCGCTGTATTATACAAAATAAATCTAAAAAAACAAATGAGACCTGTGAAATATTTGTAAAGTTTATTTCACCTCCTTACATCTTATTTTTAAAGTTAACTTCAAAAGCAGGTAAACAATGTTTCTGCTTTATTTTTGTTTTGCCGTGTTAAGGCAAACATTATACACTTGCATTATACAAAACAAATTTGAAAAAGCAAATTGGACTTGTGAAATATTTATTTTATAAAACTTATTTTATCTACGATGATTGTACGCATTGCAGAGTTCATTTATTTTTCAAACCTGATGTCATCCACATAAATTACACCGACCTTAGCTGTAACATGAGAGTATTCAAAAGTAAAATTCATCTCTTTTATTGCAGTTTTGTTGAGTGCTGTGCCACCCCAGTTTATAAATGAGATTAAATCCATTGAGTATTCTTGCCATGATGTTGAAACACCTCCTGCAGGAATATATGCAAAATGATCACCACCATAAATAGCGTCTGTGTCCTTAAGTTCCACCTTGAAATATACAGGGTTTTCACCTGAAGAGTTTGCTTTCACTCTAAACTTTAGCTTTGAATACTGCGAAAAGTCATGAGGAGCTGCGGTAATCCAATCAGAACCACCACCAAATTGTGAGAATGTTCCGCAATAACCACCAGAAACGACAGTATAAGCTAATTTCCAAGACCGCACAGCACCAGAAGATGTTGTTGCGTCGTATGATTCATCACAATAATTGGAAACATTGCTATCACTACTAAATGCACCATTATTACCACCAAGAGCATTAAGCCCCCAAGCATCACCAAAGCTGTCAATTCTTACTGCATTAGGAGCGGTTGTGCTAAAAACAATGTTATCTATGTAGAAAGTTGTACCGGGAAGCATTCCGTTGAAAGTTACCAGATAGTCGTGTTCAAAAACAAAATTTATTTGACCCAAATCTTTAAGAGAGTTTGTACTGTAAAAATTTGCGAAAGCGTCAAAAGGAATTGTTACTGTTTCCCAGTCGGTGCCTGTACCGCTATTTGTGCCAGTCGTTCTATCAACGTAATCCGAAAGGTAAACTTTAGAAGTTGTACTTTGATTTGTGTTTTTCCACTCAATTTTGAAACTTTGGCCAAGGTCAACACCCTTTATATCAAAAGAAATCGCCCTGTATCCGCTTATGTCGCGTGATGCGCTTTGAGAATTTGCAAGCCCAATGCTCATACCTGCCCAATCACCAGAATTTGGCACATTGTAAGAAACCTTTAAGCAGGGATTTCCTGCATGAGCGGTTGCGTCATAACTTATGGCAACAGAATTCATAGAGCTAACATTAAGCGGGTTGTAGCGGCCACCCCAATTGTTTACCCCGCTCATTGAGTCAAAATTATCTAAAACATCGCTTATCGGTGTAAGAGAAACAATTCCACTCATTGCAACCGGCGCGCTTGAAATAGACCCCGCAAACGACATTGATGCCGCCGATACAACAAGTGCTGCTACTACTAAAAACTGCATAAACCTTTTCATACTTTTTTCCTATTTATTTTTGTTTTGCCGTGTTAAGGCAAACATTACGCGCTCGCATTATATAAAATAAATTTAAAAAAGCAAATTGGACTTGTGAAATATTTGTAAAATTTATTTTTGCCTATTTATAATGTTTGTACGCATTGTAGAGTTTATTTATTTTTCAAATCTGATTGAATCAAAATATACAATCCCGCTATCTGAGCCAACCCTGTTAGGAAGGCCAAATATATTTTGTTCAATAACTATACTAAATTGACTTATGCTATCTTTTTGCAAACCATCTGTTGGTTCTAACGACACTGTATATTCGTTCCAAGTTGTTGTTAGAGGAACGCTTGGTTCAAATGTATTATCTGGAATGTAAGCCCAACGAACACCACCGGCATCTTGAAGCTCAAGTTTTACTTTTGAAGGATAATTTGTTTCACTTGCAAGTTTTACACGAATTTTTAAATAATTATACGCGGAAAAATCGTGCGAAACAGCTGTCCACTTATCACTGCCGCCGCCAACTTTAAACCAAACACCGCTATAATCGTCAGTTGGAATATTGTAATTTAAGGCAAGAGACCTGGGAGACGGACTAGAATATAATAAGTCATAACCAATTGTTGTACCAATATTACCCGAGGTACCAATATTTCCACCAAGAGCATTCAGCCCCCAAGCATCACCAAAATGGTCAATTCTAACAGCATTTTGAGCGGCTGTACTAAACCCGATATTATCTAACCAGATTGTATCACTTGTATTCATTCCACTGCCAGTTAAATAACTGTTTTCAAAAATTAAATTTATTTCACTTAAACTGGTTATACTGCTTGAAAAATTCGCAAAAGCATCTATTGGAATGTTAACTGTCTGCCAGTCGGTGCCTGTTCCACTATTTGAACCTGTTGTTTGGTCAAGGTAATCTGAAAGGTACAAAATAGATGTAGTTGATACTTCATGTTTTTTCCACTCAATTTTAAAACTTTGCCCCGCACTTGCTCCTTTTATATCAAATGAAAATGTTTTAGCGGAACTTATATCTCTTGCAATATCTGCAACTGGCTGATTGGCAAGACCAATACCCATACCTACATAATCATCAGAGATTGGCACATTGTAAGCAACTTTTAAACAAGCGCCGCTTGGGCCGCCGCCGGACCAAGTTGTAGAATCATGATTGATAGTAATAGACCTGCCAGAACCAATGTTAAGCGGGCTGTACTGGCCACCCCAGTTGTTTTCGTCAGTCATTGAGTCAAAATTATCTAAAACAGGCCCTATTGCGGTAATAGGAACATTCCCACTCATTGCAACTGGCGCACTTGAAATAAATAAAGCAGCATTGCAAACGGATGATGAAAGGAAAATAAAAGGTACGAGTAAACTTGATATTAGAAGTGCTTTATTTATTTTCATTTTTGTTTTTTAGATTCCCTCTAATCCCGCCAAGGCGGGAAGGGAATGACAGGCATTTTTTGTTTCTAGAATGACAGAACTTTCTTTTTAGTTGTCATTGCGGGCATAATACTCAAAAAGTGTTGCTATTTTTGATAGTTTTGAAGTAGCAAAACCATTTTAAGTAACTAATTTTATGATTTTCAGAAAGACCAC
>JALOBY010000022.1 GCA_023228045.1 Endomicrobiales bacterium
CAACTGAAAAATACGCACAAGCCGCAAAAGAAAATAGCGTGCTGAAAACCACAACAGCAATTGACGAGCTTTCCAAATTTATTCTTTTGCTTTCCGAGTCAAAAACAGTTTCAGGCCAAATTTTTAATTGGGATTCACGAATTATTTAATATGAAAACTCATGTACGGATAATTTGTGTAGCATATTGCGTTAAGCAGTCATTTTTAGATTTGAATTAGATTTGAAAATGTTTTTGATGTCATTGCGGTGAAAACCGCAATCCAGTTTAATATTGATTCTATTTACTGGATACCGGCTTTCGCCGGTATGACGACTAATTATTAATTCTGTTTCATAGATACCGGTTGGAGTTTACCCTCGAATGATTGAATCGGGGGCCGGTATGACGGCTAATTTGGACAACTATGATAAAAAATACCCCCGTAATTACAGGCATTGGGCTTGCGACACCACTTGGGCTTGGCAGAGAAAAAAGCTGGCAGGCACTTGTTCAATCAAAGAGCGCGGTAAAAAAGGGTGCCAATGCAATTGCTCAAATAAGCGAGCTTGCGGTTCCAAATGATGTAAGAGCGCTAAGCATTGCATTTTTTGCATGCGCTGAGGCAATTAACGACGCGGCTTTAAGTGCAGAGTTGCTTAAAAGCACAAATACCGGCTGTGTTTTTTCGTCAAGCAAGCCATATATTGCAGATCATAAAAAACTAAACTTTAATAGTTTTATAAACCAAGATTCTTTAGGTGTGCAAATTACTAATATTCTTGGCATAAAAGGGACATTACTTAACTTTTCTGCCGCTTGCGCAACTGGTACGCTTTCCATAATTAAAGCGGCGCAACTTGTGCAAAATGGCGAGTGCGATATTGTTATTGCCGGCTCCGCCGAATCACCGTTAAATGCTTTGTACATTGCCGCTTTTAATAATATGGGTGTGACGACTAAAAACCTGCCAAGACCATTTGATAAAAACCGCGACGGCTTTGCCATAGGCGAAGGAGCCGGAGCAATAATAGTTGAAAGTAAAAAAAGCGCTTTACTGCGAGGGGCAAAAATTTATGGTGAAATTGCTGGCTGGAATATCTCTAACAGCGCCACAAAAGCTTTTGGAGCTACAAACATAAAAATAACCGCTGAGGCGATAAAGAAAACACTCGCAAACTGCAGTTTTCAAGTACCAAATTACATAAACGCACACGGCACTGCGACTAAAGAAAATGACTTTGCGGAGTGCTGGGCAATACAAGAGGCATTTGGCTCAAAAACGCAGTCACTGTGTGTTTCTTCAACAAAGGCAGCCACAGGGCACACACTTGGCTCTAGCGGTGCAATAGAAGCCGCTTTTTGCCTGCTTGCAATGCGCGATAACATTGCCCCACCAACTCTAAACTATGAAACTCCAGATGACTCGTTACCCAATATAAATTTTGTACCAAACTATGCCCAAAATTTAAATATAGATTCGGCACTTTCATTTTCCTTTGGTTTTGGCGGAGCAACCGCAATACTTGCGTTAAAAAAATATGAATAAAAAAATACTTTTGGAGTTAGAAAAAATAAAAAAACAGGGGCTTTTAAGAGCCCTTGTTCAACTACTGCCTTTGCACAACTCTCGCGCCGAAATTAATGGAAAAACTTTTATAAATTTTTCTTCAAACAACTATCTTTCCCTATCAAAAAACCCTTTGGTAATTGCATCCGCCTGCTCAGCCGCAAAAAAATACGGCTCTGGCTCTTGCGCCTCACGGCTTGTTTGCGGCAACTATTCATTGCACAAAGAACTTGAAGAAAAACTTACCTCCTTTAAAGGCACCGAGGCCGCACTTGTTTTCCCAAGCGGGTTTCAGGCAAATTGCGGCACATTAAGCGCGATTGCGGGCATTGGCGATTGCATAATTATGGACGAATACAACCACGCTTCTTTATGGGAAGGCGCAAAACTTTCTAAAAGCAGAATTTTTGCATACGAACATAAAAACATTGACGCATTAGAAAAGATTTTAAAACGCTCAATCCCATATAATCAAAAATTTATTATTACCGACAGTGTATTTTCTATGGATGGCGATTTAGCGCCACTAAAAGAAATTTTCAAATTGGCAAAAACTTACAATGCTACTGTTATCGTAGATGAAGCTCACGCAATTGGGGTTTTTGGTGAGAGTGGCGCAGGGCTTTGTGAAGCACTAAACATTAAAGAAGAAAATGCATTGTATCTTGGAACACTCTCAAAAGCATTTGGATCGCAAGGCGGATTTGTTTGCGGCAGTAAAGAGTTAATTGAATTTATTATAAACCGCAGTCGTGCTTTTATTTACTCAACTTCTCTTGCCCCTGCCTGTGCCGGCGCCGCAATAAAAGCAATTGATCTGACGGTAGATGCAAAAAAGCAAAGAAAAGAGCTGCTTGCAAATGCGCAATACCTAAGAAACCAATTAAACCAAATGGGCTTTGACACACTTAAATCAGAAAGCCAAATAATACCCATTTTAATTGGCGATTCAGTGAATGTTTTGGATTTTTCAAAAAAACTTTATGAAAGCAGCATATTTGCACCTGCAATCAGGCCGCCAACAGTACCAGATGGCACGGCACGCATAAGGATTTCACTTAACACATCACACACCAATGAAGATATTGAAAAATTAATTGAAGCAATAAAAAATGCAAAAGAATCAATCAAAGATGTTCGGTTAAATATTATCTGAAACTAAAGTCCTATCATTGACGAGCTTCTTTTCTGTCGTGTCATCTATGGGCGAGCAAAGCGGGGCAATCTGGCGTCATTGCGAGGAGCAGTAGCGACGAAGCAATCTAATAGTTAAGGCGAGATTGCTTCACCCTTTCGGGTTTCGCAATGACAGTAAAAACCAAGATCCCTCACTATGTTTCGGGATGACAATCAAAAATGACTAATATTTCAATTGCTTTTAATAGTCAAAATTTAACCGAACAAGTGTAAAAATCTATATGAAAAAAATAAAAGGAATATTCATTACAGGAACGGGTACAGATGTTGGTAAAACATATGTTGCCTGCAAAATAGCAGACGCACTGCTAAAAATCGGTATCAGTGTTGGAGTTATGAAGCCATTCGCGTCAGGAAACAGAAAAGATGCTATAAACTTAACAAAATCAGCAAAAAATAAAGAAAATATTTCAACAATAAACCCAATATTTTTCAAACAACCTCTTGCCCCGCTATCCTGTACAAACATAACTGGCAAAAAAATTAATATTAACAATGTCTTTAATAATTTTATCAACCTAAAAAATAAATACGATTTTATACTCGTTGAAGGCATTGGCGGTGTAATGGTACCAATTACCAAAAATTACTTTGTTGCAGACCTTATTAAAGCTATGGGGCTTGGCGCTATTGTTGTCGCAAACCCAAAGCTTGGCACAATAAACCACACATTACTTACACTTGATAAGCTTAAAAACAAAAAAATTCCAGTTGTAGGTATAGTGCTTTCTGGATGGAGCGGTAAAACACTTGCCGAAAAAACAAATCCAAAGATTTTGGCAGACATCACTAAACTGCCGGTAATTCTTTTGAAAATGAATGGTAAGTTTGATATAAAATCACTAAAAAAAGTGGGGCTATTAGATGAAAACCATTGACTTAGACAAAAAATACATCTGGCACCCGTTTACCCAAATGAGTGAGTGGATAAAAAATGAGCCGTCAGAAGTACTTTCTATAGAAAAAGCTAAGGGCAACTATCTTTATGATTCAAACGGTAAAAAATACTTTGACGGCGTATCATCTTTATGGGTGAATGTGCATGGGCATCAAAAAAAAGAAATTGACCATGCAATAATAAAACAACTTTCAAAAGTTGCGCACACAACATTTTTAGGGCTTACACACGGCCCCGCCGCAATACTTGCCAAAGAACTTATTGAAATTGTACCAAAGGGTTTATCTAAAGTTTTTTATTCAGACAATGGCTCCACCGCTGTAGAAATCGCATTAAAGATGGCATACCAATACTGGCAACAAAAAAATAAAACAAATAAAACATCGTTTCTGTCGTTACGCAACGCCTACCACGGCGACACTATCGGCTCCGTATCAGTTGGCGGAATGGATTTATTTCACTCAAAGTTTAGAAAACTTTTATTTAAAACTCATTTTGCTCAGTCCCCCCATTGCCTGAGGTGCAAAAAAAGAAAAAATAGCATTATTATTAACTCTAATAAAAAAACATTCAATGCTCATTGCAAAAGTATGGGATGCAAAGGTGAGTGTTTGCAAGAAGTTGAAACCATACTTAAAAAGAACTCCTCAAAAATTGCGGCGGCAATAGTTGAGCCAATGGTACAGGGTGCCGCAGGAATGCTTTTAATGCCCAACGGATACCTTAAAAGCTTTCAGTCACTATGCGAAAAGTATAGAGTTTTACTTATTTGCGACGAGGTTGCAACCGGTTTTGGCAGAACAGGCAAGATGTTTGCCTGCGAACACGAAGCTATAAAACCAGATATTATGTGCGTGGCAAAGGGTATAACTGGCGGTTATTTGCCGCTTGCCGCAACAATAACAAGTGATAAAATATACAACGCATTTCTTGGAAAATTTGAAGAGTTTAAAACATTTTTTCATGGCCACACTTACACGGCAAATCCGCTTGCCTGCGCCGCAGCAATTGCAAACCTAAAAATATTTAAAGACGAAAAAACCATAAAAAAACTATCACCTAAAATTAACCTCTTAGCTAATGAATTAAAAAAATTATTAGAGTTGCCAAATGTTGCGCAGGTTAGGCAACTTGGGTTAATGGTTGGAATAGAAATTGTAAAAGATAAAAATACTCTTGAGGAGTTTGAACCCGCATTTTGCAATAGGTTTGAGAACCGAGGCGAAAGAGATGGAGACAGTTTTGACGCAAAAATTGCAGAGAATGGTTATTCCATTCGCAAGGGTTTTGCGAAAAAAAATGTCCCATATCTTTTGACGAATTCCAAATCCTATTGCAAAATTCGGGTTGAGCCAAAGAATCAAATTGGCGCACGAATTTGCAGCAATTGCCGAACAAAAGGGCTTCTAATCCGCCCCCTTGGCAATGTACTTGTACTAATGCCTCCACTCTCAATAACCTCAATAGAAATTGAAACAATTCTTACAACAATCAGCGACGCAATAAAAAGGACACTTAACTATAAGCGTTAAGTGTCTTTTAAAATAATTGAATATAAGCCCTTTTTCTGTCAAAAACCAATTTATCCTATGCTATAACAAATTCGGACACCTGCTAACTTGGAGCATTACAGGAGCACTATAATTATTTTGTTGTTTTGATCTTATTTTTTACACTTTTAATCTATTTTTCCTCTCTTCAATATCCATTTGTTCTTTTTTCTCTTTCTCATTATTCTCTTCTTTAATAAGCTCATCTATTTTTTCTAAAAACTTGTTGTAAAGAATTGGTTCGTAATATATTATCCTTCCATCATTAATCATAAATATATTACCTGTAAAAAATTTTATGCCTACAGAGTCGTCAAAAAAAATACCATGTCTGAATTTATTTGAAAGAATATAATTGAGCCCTGAGTATATTATTTTATTCCATTCAACAAATTCATCTTCATCATATTCATTATCATATCCATTAAATTTATAATCACCATCATAGACTATCTTAACGCTTCCTCCATATTTTTCAGACAACGCATCAAATATGTCATCTTTATTTGAAACAAGTCCGCAAGCGAATGATTTTAAGCTACCAGTATCATCATAACAAAAATAAATAGAAATTCTTTCCTCGTTTCCCACATCATTACCAACATTTACAACCATCACATACAACTCTTTACTCAATTTATCACCACGATTGCTAAACGGCAATATCCAAAATATATGCTCTCCATTATAAGCAAACACTGGGGCGGATAAAAACTCTTTTCGTTGTAGTGCAATAGCATCAGTGACAGATTCGCTGACAAACTTGAGAATAAATTTTGTATTTTGATTTGTTGATTGCACAAGCTCACTTTTATTAAACTCTTTGATTGTATCTTCTGTCATACCACATGATCTCAACACAGTGTCTCTGTTAAGAAAATCCTCAAACTTAAACTTATTTTCTTTAATCCACTTTAGTACATCGCCAACTGTCACATTAAATGGAACTCCCATAATACCACTTGTAATTGGGGTTTCTTCTAAATGAAGGTATCTTATTCTTGCCTTTTTCAGCGTTTTCGAAAAAATGAACATTAGAGATGTCTTATTAAAAATCCTTAATTTATTCGGATTCTTATCTCTGTATGATTCCAATGGAGTGTCACCAAAAATTCGAACAGCTGTTACATACTTATAAATATTATCGTTATCTAAAAGCTTATTCATAGCTTTAGCAGCATCTTCCGACGAATACTCTGCTTTTTTTTCAAAAGTCAACTTGTCTTTACCCAAACTTGCAAATATCCCTTCGTTATCTTTGCTAAATTCTTCCTTAAAAGCATCCAAATCTATCTCATCCGCAGTAAAATCACTACTGCTACGGTAAACACAATAGCGGTTATCGTTTACACTTTCAGAGTGAACAGGTAAACACAGCAATATCTGAATTGCCAATACAAAAGCAAATATTAATATTTTTTTCATCATAACACCTCTAACATTAAAAATTGTTTATGTTCTGCCTTCACAATTTTTCAACTTTATTAAGCATCTCTTTTATATGTTTATTGCATTTGTTTTTCACAACCGTAGTATCTCTTCCTAACTCACATGCTTTCCTTATGTGAGCATTTATTGCAGCCCACAAATTCAACATAGTGGCATTTAATGACCATGCCTGTTCAGCGAAAGACAACTCTTCAAAGTTTCTCGTATGCTTTTTGTGCGCTTTCCCATCACTTACAACAATCTTTCCCATACTACTCCCCTTTTTTTCTATATTTTATTTTTATTGGCATGTATTAATAACCTTTTATATCTACACATTTTGCTTTTACTACATTTACATCAAAAACAGCTGCTCTAAATCGCCATACTCCATTAGCTTCGAGATTGGTTACATAGGCCATTGTGCTACCAACTTGATTCCCATCCCGGTCATATAGATTAAAGTCTATCTCAACATAGGAGTATACTTTATCAGTATTGTTTCTCACTTTACCTTCAATCATTCTTATTCCATATTCACTAAGCTTAAAACCCCATTCAGGAAGTAAAGTAAACTTATCCATAGACTCAAATTCTTTTGAGGTAGCAGTAAAAATAAGTTCACTTATCTTTCGTTTCGCGGTCGAAGAAAGAAAAAATCCTATAACAAATGACATAACCACTAAAATTACAACAATCCCTACTGTTTTCAAAAACCAAATTACTATGCTGCCTCCGGTTCTTACATCCTTTTTAGTATCCATCTAAACATTATCCTTTTTACAACGATTATGCATTCTACTTCTAACTCTTTTTACACTTCATTGTTTTTACTATATATCAATTGAGTTACTTTTTTAATCTTATTATTCACACTTTATCAATCTCAAATTCTAACTGTTCCATAGAACATCTAAGGATCTTTGTCATTCTACCCATACGCCAAAATAAAAAAATAAATAATACCAAATAAAATCCAAATGCAAAACCTGGATAAAATACCAACGGAAGACCCAACACAAGAACGAGCCCAAAATACCAACGAGGCCTAACTACTGCATAAACCATCACTTTCATTCTCTCATCATTCCTTTGTATTTTCATCTCTCCCTTCGCTACAGAGTAACCTTTTCTCATTAAAAAACTAGTTTTAGCATTTGTCTTGTACTCAAACTCACAAGACTTCTTGCCTAAAATACGGCCTAAAACATCCCTAACCATTAAATCCGTAGTTAACTTATCAACCACTAAATCTTTTGTAATTACAATTTTTGACATATTCCATCTCTCATTTGAATTTTTTATTAACCCAATTGTCTTTTTTTGAAATTATAATTAAGTGATTTTTACTCTATATTAAACTTCAAAATAGCATGACTTTTAATTAGAGTGCAGCTTGGTTTATCATTTCGCTTTTTTTCTACCCCTTTTAGTCCATAAGCTCTTCCAATTTGCCTAGCAATCGCCATATTCACTTCACCAAGTTTATTACCTCCAACCGCATATAAATAATTACTTATTAGTTCTCTATCATTTTGAATAATAAGAAACACCTCATCTATCAATTTCCTGTTCATTTTTTCTATGGCCTTATTTGCAATTTCTACCGGTTTTAACCCTTTAATGGACTTCTTTTCAACAGTTTCTACTAGCATTTTATCCTCCGTTTTATTTTTTTGATATTTACTTCATTCCAGCAATGCCTTGTATTCTCTCAAAATCTTAACCATAAGTCAATTTATTGATAATTGATATTTAGTTTCTGTTATTTATGGTTTAGTTTTGGAATACTTACTCACGCATTGATTAATTAGTCAATCATCGGAGGGTAAAGTTTTATGGAAGATATTTATAAGCTTTTAGGTGTTAATATAAGATATTTTAGAAAGGCGGCTGGGTTTAGCCAAGAAAAACTTGCTGAGCTTGGCGGTTTTAGTACTGCTTTTATTGGTCAACTTGAACGAGGGCATAATAAGGCAAGTTTAGCTACTGTTGAAAAGCTTGCAGGTGCTTTAGGTATAAATAGTACTGCTTTGTTATCTGGCATTAAACAAAAACAGCAGGTTAAATACTCTCTTTCTTCAAAAATGACACTTCTTCTACACGATTGCCCTGCAAAAAAGCAAAAAGACCTTGAAAAACTAATCTATTTATTCATTAATAAAAACAAGTAACTCAACTTCTTTTACGCCCCCTACCGTCAATTCATTATCTGGAAACAACTATTTTTATTATTAACCAAAACACACTATATTTAAACATATAACTGAGTAAAAGCTTGACATTTTTTGCTCCAAAATATAACATCTACTTGTAAATGAAGCATAAAACAATTGAGTGGTTTAAGCAGGCAGAGTACGATATTGACACCGCTGAGTATATGTTTAAAGGCGGGCGGTTTTTTTATTGTGTGTTTATGTGCCACTTGTCAGTTGAAAAATCATTAAAGGGTATTTTTACAAAACTTACAAAAACACAGGCACCAAAAACGCATGACCTTGCATATTTATTAAAGTTAACAAAATTTGAAATTGCAGATGATATTAAAGAGTTTATAAATGACCTTAACGACTTAAGCGTACCAACACGCTACCCAGAAGAGTTAGACGCATTAATTAAGCAGTATAATAAAAGTGAAACAGCGAAGATACTTAGAAAAGCTAAAGGTGCTATAAAATGGCTGAAAGAACAATAACTAAAACAAAAAATTTATTATTTAAATTACTAAAAGAAAAAAATCTGACTATTGATAAAATAGTTGTTTTTGGTTCGCGTGCGAATGATACTGCGAAAATAGACAGCGACATAGACATTGCTATTGTTTCAAAAGAGTTTAGAAACAGAAGTATTTACAAAAGAGTTGCTATGGCAAGAGGCATTCATAGTGCTGTTATTGAAAAAATTAATAAACCGATTGACTTGCTGTTTTACTCTGACACTGAGTGGAACGGGAGTTCTTTGATGGTTGATATTGCAAAGAATAACGGCATTGTTTTTACAAACTAATTAAAACCATCCTTAATATTCTCATATCATACCTTAGAGCCATACTCTATCCTAGAAAAAAAATACTTAAAATAACTCAAAAAATCTAATAAAATAGTTATAGATTCCCGCTAATTCCGCCGAGGCGGGACGGGAATGACAAGCGGTGAGCACCACAGACAGTGAAGTTGAATTATTGGTTATTTTCTTGCTTTATCTTTAGGAGTGGAGGCAGTCATTTGGTTTATTTCGGATATGCGGTCGCGCAAGATGGCGGCGGTTTCAAAGTCCAATATGTCTGCGGCAGAGAGCATTTCTTCTTCCAACTTTTTTATAACTTTACTTGCGTTTGATGGAGTTATTATTTGTGATGGGTCTATTGCATAGATGTTTTTTAAAGCATCTTTTTTGGCTGTTTCGGAGAACTCTTCTAATTTGTGTATGGCTTTTATAATTGTTTTTGGCGTTATGCCGTGCAGTTTGTTATGTTTCTCCTGTTTACTTCTTCTTCTATCCATTTCGGCAATTGCCCGTTGCATTGAACCGGTAATTTTATCGGCATACAAAATAACTCTGCCTTGCGAGTTTCTTGCCGCGCGGCCGCTTACTTGTATGAGTGTTGTTTCTGAGCGCAAAAACCCTTCTTTATCTGCATCAAGCACAGCAACAAGTGCTACTTCTGGCAAATCCAATCCTTCTCTTAATAAATTTATGCCAACAAGTATATCAAACTCGCCAAGACGCAATCGGCGTAATATCTCAATTCTTTTTAGCGCGACTATTTCGGAGTGCAGATACTCAACTTTAAAACCTTTTTCTTTTAAGTAGGCGCATAAATCTTCTGATAGGCGTTTGGTAAGCGTTGTTATAAGTGCTCTTGTTTTTTTTGCAACACAGTTTTTAAGCTCCATTATTAAATCTTCAATTTGATTTTTAATTGGTTTTATTACAACTTCCGGGTCAACAAGCCCTGTAGGGCGGATAACTAATTCTACAAATTCACCAGCTGTTTTATTAAGTTCGTATGGTCCTGGTGTTGCACTTACATAAACACTTTGACCACAAAGTCCTTCAAACTCGTTAAACTTTAAGGGACGGTTGTCTAATGCCGATGGCAGACGAAAGCCAAAATTAACTAATGTTTGTTTGCGGCTTTTATCACCCTCGTACATTCCTCTTATTTGAGGTATGCCTATATGCGACTCGTCTATTATCATTAAAAAATCATCTGTAGAGCCAGAAGATGAACGGAAATAATCTATAAGTGTGTATGGTCGGCTGCCAGCAGCGCGGCCAGAAAGTTGCCGTGAATAATTTTCTATTCCAGGGCAGATTCCGGTTTCTTTCATTAATTCCATATCGTAACGCACTCGTTGTTCTATGCGCTGCGCCTCTATAAGTTTGCCCTCAGATTTGAACTTTGCAACTGATTGATGCATTTCTTGTTCAATGCTTTTTAAAGCACTTTCAATTTTAGGCAAAGATATAACAAAGTGGCTTGCCGGAAATATGTAGGCATTATCTTTTCTTGTTATTACTTTGCCGTCAATTGGGTTTACTTCCGATATGCGTTCTATTTGGTCGCCAAAAAACTCTACCCTTAACGCAGTTTCTAAATAAGCAGGGAAAATTTCTATTGTATCGCCTTTTACCCTAAAGCTTCCTCTTTTAAAGTCAAAATCACCTCTTTGGTAACGGCCTGCAATTAGTTCATTTATAAGTTTCTCTCTGGAAAAATTTTGGCCTTCCTTAAGTATTACACACATTTCTTTGTACTCATCGGGTGAACCAAGTGAGTATATGCATGACACTGATGCCACGACAATTACATCTTTTCTTTCAAAGACCGATGATGTTGCCTTTAAACGCAGGCGTTCAATATTCTCGTTTATTGATGAGTCCTTTTCTATGTATGTGTCGCTTTGAGGTATGTATGCTTCAGGCTGGTAGTAATCGTAATAGGAAACAAAATACTCAACTGCATTCTCTGGAAAGAATGCCTTAAACTCGGCGTAAAGCTGTGCCGCAAGTATTTTATTTGGGGATATTATAAGGGTTGGTTTTTGAAGTTTTTCTATTAGGTTGGCAACAACAAATGTTTTGCCTGAACCAGTTACACCAAGCAGTACCTGATGACCGTTTCCGTTTTTTACACCGTGTATTAGTTCTTTGATTGCCTCGGGCTGGTCGCCGGCAGGTTTGAAGGGCGAAATTAGTTTAAACTTATTATCCACCGCTTAAATGCCTCTATGTGCCCAGTCGCGCTTGGGCTTACTTCAAGTGGAGTTATAGACACAAAATTATTATTTATTGCGTTTATATCAGTGCCGGGTTTATCTACCCCGCTTATAAACTTTCCGCTTAACCAATAGTACTCAACACCACGCGGATCTTTACGGCATTCAACTTCTTCGTCATATATTCTTTCGCCAAGTTCAACTACTTTAATGCCTTCTATTTTGTAGGGAATGTTTATATTTAAGTAAATTCCTTTTGGAATTTTTGTTTCCAATACTTTTTTTGCAATTTTTGTAGCAATCGCTGCGGCAAGTTTATAATTAGATTTTTCCCACTCGCCAACAGAGATAGCCATTGATGGAACTTTTAACATTGCCCCTTCTCTTGCACCGGCAACTGTCCCTGAATAAATTACATCTTGCCCAAGGTTTGGTCCCGTATTAATGCCAGAGACAACAAGGTCAACTTTATTTTTAAGTAAGTAACGCACGCCATAACGAACACAGTCGGCCGGTGTGCCTCCAACTAAGTGTGTTTTTGGCACTATTTTTTGAATTTTTAATGGGTTGTGCAATGTTAAGGCATGCCCTGTGCCAGACATCTCCTGGCTTGGAACAACTATAAACACATTGGCTATTTTTTTAAGCTGGCTTACAAGCGGCTTTAACCCTGCGCCAAAAACGCCATCATCGTTAGTGACGAGTATTGTTTTTTTCAATTGCATAACCTCATATTTAAAAATTAACTATTAAATCGGCAAGCTTTTCCTGCGGCCACTTACCAAGTATTTGACGATTATTCTGCGTATTGTTTTGAGTATTATAGAAAAACAATATTTTTTCTGCCAAAAGTTCCGGGGTTAAGTATTTTTCTTGAATTATTTGCGCCTGATAGTTTTTTGAATAAAGCTCGGCGTTTTTTTGCTGGTGATTGTTTGTGGCATACGCAAATGGCACAAGCACGCAAGGCAATGCAAGCAAAGCAAGCTCGGCAAGTGTAGTAGCTCCCGCCCTGCATAAAACCATATCTGAAGCGGCATAAGCGCAAGCCATATTTTCCAAATATGGGTAAAGCACGTAAGTAAATGGCCGTTTTGCATACTTTAAAGAAACTGCTTCGTAATTTGCTTTGCCTGTTATATGCAAAAATTGTATTTTATTTTTAAGCTCAACTAATTTGTCCATTGCTTCAATAAGCGTTGAATTTATTTTGCTTGCACCTTGGCTTCCACCAAAAACAAGAATTGTAAACTTATCTTTACTTAAGCCCAATGCTTGCAAACTTTCATTTTTATCCGCACCAATTATCTCTTTGCGCACAGGGTTGCCGGTTAATATACTTTTGCCATTTGGAAAGTATTTTGCACTCTGGGCATAACTTAAGGCAACATTATTTACGCAATACGAAAGAATTTTATTTGCTAAACCCGGAATGCTGTTTTGTTCGTGTATAAGAGTTTTTTTTCTTAATATAATACCGGCTATAAGCACAGGAAAAGAAATATAACCGCCCATGCCAATTACAGCTACCACTTGAGCTTTTTTCACTATAAAAAATGCGCTAAATAATCCCCTTACAAAATTATAAATAAATAAAAATATTTTTAGTGAGATTTTTCTTGGAAGGCCAGTGGCTGGAATTTGTTTGTAGATAAACCCCTCAGAAGCAATTACTGAAGAACTGATATCGTTCTTTTTTACCACAAAAATAGGCACATATCCGCGCCATTTTAGTTCACGCGCGAGCGCTATGCCCGGGTATAGATGCCCGCCGGTTCCACCTGCCGCAATAATTACTGTTTTACTTTCCATTTTTTGCAATATTTAAAAGTATACCTGCCGCTATCATATTAACAACTAACGACGACCCTCCATAAGAAATAAATGGCAATGCCAGCCCCTTTGTGGGCAAAAGAGCAGTTGCTACACCCATATTAATTAATGCTTGGTATGCTATAAGAATTGTTATACCAAAAGCAACCATTGAACCAAAATATGTGTCGCTTCTTTTGCTTATTGCCCAACCACTTACAAAAAACATAATGTAAAGAATTAAAATGCCTATCGCACCTATAAAACCAAATTCTTCACCGATTATTGGAAAAATAAAATCAGTATGCGACTCTGGAAGCCATAAATCTTTCATTTCACTATTTCCTGGCCCTTTGCCAAAAAGCCCACCAGAGCCAAATGCCCAGTTGGAATGATTAACCTGATAAGATGTGCTGTCAATTGAGAAAAATGATTGTGCAAAATCACGAATTCTTTTAAGCCTGTACGGTTGGATTAAAACCGCGAAAATACCAGATAGAACAACAAAAATACCCATTGAACTAACTATCAGCCAACTCAAACCTCCAGCAAGCAACATAGAAAGTGCAACAATGGCAATCAAAATTGGAGTTCCTAAATCTTTTTCTAAAAAAACAAGAGCTAATGGTAATAAAACAATTAACCCAAGTGGCATAATAGAGCTTAATTTATTCAGCTTACTTTTTTTTCTATCTATAAAATCGGCAAGGGCTATAATTATCGCAAGTTTTGCGAACTCTGAGGGTTGAAAGCTAAACGGGCCTAAATTAAGCCATCGTTTTACATTGTGGTGTGAATCAAACACCAAAACAACCATTAGAAAAACTACCGAAACAAATAAAATTGGCTTTGCGTATTTTTGAAGCAAACGATAATCTACCCACTTATAAAAAAATAAAAAACTAAGTGTTCCAATGCCAAGCCACATTAGCTGTTTGTAAAAAATATAATATGCCGAGTGGTAACGCTCTAAAGACATATCAACGCTTGAAGAAAATACCATAAGTGTGCCTATGGCAACCAGCAAAAAAACCGAAATTTGCAGTAAAAAGCCTGGCCCGGAAAGTGGCTTATTTGTTTTATTGTAACTATTTAATAATTTAGTTAGGTATTTTATTTGTTTCATTTTTAATGTCTTTTAATAAACCTCCGCACAGTCCCACAAGGACAGGATGCAGTATCAAAGGGATCATTAGGTAACCTCTCATCAAGCTGCGGAGAATTTGTCGGGTTAAAATTCAATGTTTAGCGATAACAGGTTTGCACTGCCCAAGTCGCCAAATGGCAGGAAGGCATAATCAATACGGTATGCTTTATAAGTTAACCCAAAACCAGTAGAAATATTTGTTATACCGTTTGTATTGCTATTTAAACTATTATAACCACCCCTACAATCTAGTTTAATTTCATTATTCAAATTAAATGTGTACTCAGCCCCAGTACCAAAATAAGCATCGGAATTTGTTGGAAAGTTAATATCGCTTACTACCTGCAGGTTTTCCATTATTTCGTAGCAAAGTCCAGCGGTTATGGTTTCAGGCAGGGGTTCTTCTTTACTTACATATTTTAACTTACCGCCAATGTTGCGCACCGTAAGGGCCGCTCTGAGATTATAATCATCTAACCAGTAAATTCCGCCTACATCTACTGCACAGGTTGCTGCCGTATTTTTAATTGTTGAAGATATGTATTTTGCACTTGCTCCAATATCAATGTAGTTGGTTACTTTTGTGGAATAACTTGCTGAAATTGCCATATCGTTTGGAGATAGCTCACCGGTTTTTAAACCCGTTGTGTCGTAAGCATTTATATTGCCATAATTCATAAACTGCACGCCAAACCCGATTGTTCCAATTTCCTCTACCGGCAAAGCAAACGAGGCCCATTGGTAACTTGTATCGGCAAACCATGCCGCATGCATTAAAGATACATTTGGATTTGATATTTCCGCAAGGCCTGCCGGGTTCCAATACAAATCAGATGAGCTTTCAGCGCCAGTTACACCACTTTGGCCCATTGCCGCATTTCTTGCACTTGAGCCAAGTGTTAAAAATTGGGCAGAGGAGGTTTTAGGCGCACTGTACACACCATTTACAAAACATACCCAAAGTGCAATTATTATTAAAACTTGCCTAATTAATCCAGTTATTTTTTTCATAAATTTTTACATGCAAAAACACTATTTTTCTACAGCAATTTTTATTATCTTTTTTTCATTATCATTTTTTATTAACGCAATATATACACCACTTGCAACATACTCCCCTGAATAATCTCTACCGTCCCAAATTGCTTTGCCGTTTTGGCTATTGTATGGAACCTGCCGCACAAATGCGCCATTGATTGAGTATATTTTAATTTCAGCGTCTTTGGTTAGCTTATCAAAAGTAAGGCCGGCACTTTGTTTAATTGGGTCAAATGGCACAGGGTAAGCAAAAGCATCGCTTAAGGCGTTAAGTGGAGATAGTTGAATTAAGGCAAACTTTGAAAGATGGTTTGTGGTAGCAACCACTTTGTTTTGCTCAGGATACACTATTGAAGGCAACACCAGCCAACGATTTGTTGCTGTGTCATATCTAGATAATACAAGCTTTGTTTCGTCGTAACCGCTTACCTGAGCGTCAGTATAATAAAGTGTAATTGTTATATTGCCGTTTGGCTGCAAACCTTCAGCAGATATTTCTACACATACCGGTATTATTCTTTGCCCATCTCGTTCATCTTTATTTATTGCTGCTGTTGAAAGCACAACTAAAACGCTCTGATTAAATGTGCCGGCAGGTATATATATATCAACACTTTCCAAAAGTGTTGTAAGCATTAAAGTAAAATCTTGGCTTTTGTTTAAATACGCGCTTACTGAGTTTGTTGAAGTATCTACATTATCAGAAATAGTTATAGAAAAAGCTCCATCTTTTTTTGTAAAAAAAGCATCTTGCGCACTGGTGCTTACTACTACATCCCAAGCACCGGTTGACTTAGATGCTAAATCAAAAGAACACATTATTGCACTTGAAGTTAATACGCTTATACTTTGGGCAAGAATATCCGCTTGCCCTGTTCTAGTTAGTTTTGCACTGAAGCCATCTGAAAAACCTGCTCCATTAACTTCTACACTCACTACTCCCGTGTTATGTGCACTTGAAGGTGAAATTTTCTCAATCATCAATGGTTTAACTTCAAAGCCACCAGGAAGCGTATCAATCATTGAACCTGCCCCACCCGTGCTTACCACCACATCCCAAGTACCAGTTAACTTAGCCGCTAAATTAAAAGAACATATGATTGCAGTTGAAGTTAAAACATTTATGCTTTGTGCAATTAAGGGTGTCTGCCCGCTTTTATTGAGAATAACCTGCGAACCACTTTTAAAACCATCGCCAAAAATGTTGACGTTTTGCCAAAGAGTATTGTATGCGTTTGATGGGTCTATAGAATTAATCAACATATTGCTAACTAGAAAACCACTGTCTAAAACAGCACTTATTATTTGATTATCTGATGAATTTGTAGAAACCTCAACACTCCATACGCCGGTGCTTGCGTTTGTAATGTCAAAGGAACAAACTAAAGCAGTTGAAGTGTAAATATTTATCACGCTTGCATTTATTACATTTGAATCCTTAAGGAGTTTTACTTGCAACTTATTTGGGAAACCAGCCCCAAAAACGCCAACATTTACCTGTCCGTTATTTACACCTTTGGCTGGGCTAACTGACGCTATTGTCATCGGCTTTATTTGCAATGCAGACGATAGCGTTACCACATAAGATGACGCGCCGCCTGTGCTTACTTCCATATCCCAGTATCCTGTCGCTTTCCCTGTTAATCCCATTACGCAATCTATCTGGCTTTGATTTATAAAACTCTGGCTTGTCGGTAATATGTCGCTTTGTCCGCTTCTTTTAAACTTTACACTGCCACCACTTACAAATCCCTGCCCAGCTATTGTTATCGCCCTGTTCGCATCCGTGTTGTATGCACTGCTTGTGCTAATTGAGGTTATTTGCATTGGGTTTATTGTTATTGCACTTACTTTTGTTGCACTTACCGCTCCAGTTGTTATTACTAAATCCCAACTGCCAGCCGTTTTACCAACTACATCAAAAAAACAACTCATTGAAGTTGAGCTTATTATTGTTAAATTACTTGCATTAATATCGCTTTGTCCAGAATTTTGTAACTTTACATCACACCCATTTACAAAACCTTCTCCGCTTATAGTTACTAACCCAAATATAGCGGAGTTGTAAGTCGTAGTTGACGATAAAGAAGCAATGACCATCGGCTTTATTAAAAACCCATTTGTAAAACTTGAAACCATAACTGACGAACCACCAAGGTTTGCAATTACCGTATAGTACCCGGTTGTTTTAGCTGATAAATTAAATGTGGCAATAATCGCAGTTGAACTTTGTATAGAAGAAGAAATAGGTAAAATGTCTGTTTCGCCATCTTTTATCAGTTTGACCGTAGTACCTGAGTCAAAGCAATCACCGTTGAAAACAATATTTAGTGAAGCAATGGAAGCACTTGTATTATAATCGCTCATAGGCGATACTTTTGAAATGCCAGCCCTAAAAGTAATTGTGTCACCAAGTGGGCTCCAGTTAAAACTATCATCTGTTATACGCAACCAAGCGTAATATGTTGTGTCTACCGCAAGATTATTTAGAAGGAAACTTTGAGCATCTGATGGGTTTGTTCTTGTACTCCATACGATATTGTAATTTAAATAATTCGGCGGGGCGCTGTCCCATGTATCAGCAGCGATAGTTGTAAAGCGTATTTCATAAACTCCACTTGAAATTACACCTGTGTAGTCGTTATTGCCGGGAGCAAGCCAGCTTAAGTTAACTTGTGCCGAGGTTTTTGCAGGATTTAAATACAAATTTTTTGCAATGTTTGAAATTTGGGCTGGTTTTACAGTGTCTGAAGTAAAACCAAGCACGGTTAGCGCGGTTTGAATGTATGGTATATTCGTAAAAGTATTTTTAATTAAGCCGGTGCGATAATTTTCAATTGCCACAACCACTGAGCCCTGCTGATGGCTTATTACATGCCCATCCACCCAACCAAAGCTTTTATAGGTGGTTGGTGCCGGGCTAACTATTGCGACTTTGCCTTTTTGGTAACTGTCTGAAAAACCATAATTGCCCCAAATATCGGTGGTGTAAGTATCGTGGAGGTAACGAATATTTTTTTTAACTAATGAAGGTAATTCATTTATGGAAGCGGCCATAGCACTTAAACAAACTGTTCCATCATTGTTGGATGTACCATAAGCTGTATAACCAATCCCCCAAAGCCCATCTGCAGACTCTAAACCATATGGGCCAGAACCGCCATAATTGACATCAGTTGCACTTAAACCAAAACTTTCACTGTAACCTGAACATCCGGAACTTGAACTGTTATCATTTGCGTATCTGTGCTGATGAATGGTTGCATTGTAAGTATTTAAGGCAAAAGATGCATTCGTTGTCGTTTTTCTTCCAGCAAAGTCAACAAAAAGGCCAGGATATTGGTGCATAAATAATGGATTAGACCCGCCATCATAAATATAAGAAAGCCCCTTGTACGATATTGTTTGGCAAATAAGCGCATTCCAACCGTTTGTATCTAAAAGCGGATGTGTGGGCGAACCCATAGCAAGAATGTAGCAGATATTTCCTTCACTGTAACCTGATATGTCGCCTTGGCCGGAAAAACCGCTTTCTGGCTTCCATGCCCACTTTAGGTAACTGCCTCCGTTGCGCATCCATTCCCAATTAACTCTTTGATATATTGCATCTGCCATATCCCATTGTGCACTGCCGCCGCCATTATCTGCTATATACTGACCGGCAAAGAGTGCCCCTGTAATAAACCAGCTTGTGTCAACTGTAGAAAGCTCAGTACCTGAATTGTCTCTTGTTCCATCCGCTTTTGTGAAATGGTAAAAGAAACCATTGTGCTGGACAAGCCCGCCTGTTAAGGCCGGTGTACTAACATCAGGAGCATTATAGTGTGCAGTCAATATAGCATCTATTCTTGTTTTTGCATCATTTAACGATATCCACCCGTTTTTATGCCCAGCACAAATGGCTACAAGGCCCATACCTGCCGCAGAAACACTATAGTATGAATCATAATGTGTAAAATTTGCCTGCCGTTCAGCCACTAGATAATTGCCAGAGTTTGAATTATTCCAAAAATAATCAAATGCGGCACGCTCAACGGATAAAAGCATTGCATCATCGCTTGCGCCATCCCACGATGCGGCGGCACAAAAAGCATTTGAACTAAATGCTAAAAGCGCAAAAAAAGCAATAATAATCAAAATAGTTCTTTTCATATTTATCTTCACAACTGTTTGATACATATAAACTATTTAGTTACGATTCCAACAATCCTATACATTCTTGTCATCTCGACGAACGAAGCGAGGAGAGATCTTTCTTTAAAAGGAAAAACGAAACACCAAGACCCCTTACTGCGTTCCCCGCCTTTGGTGAGGTCTATCCTCAGAATAACTCATATTCATTCGCAATGAGAACATTAAAACTATTAAACATAAAACTCCACAAAGAAAACAATTTCCTCTGCGAAATTTGTAAAGAACTTAAATTATTCAACCTGCATTTTGCAATAGGGTTTGGCACGCCTCTACGATAGCCCACCAAGGAGAAGAGAGAACATACAAGTGCTCGCCTATGTTGAACCTGTCTCCATCTCTTTGGCGTCGGTTTTAAACCTATTGCAAAATGCAGGTTCAATCATTATATGTGTGAAAATATGGACCAGACTTAATTGGAGATTTTATTAACAATGCGGATGAAAGCATAACTTCGTAAGAATTAGTTAACCCAGTGCTTACTACAACATCCCAATATCCTGTCGCCTTGCCTGTTAAATTCATTATGCAATCTATCTGGCTTTGGTTTATATAACTTTGACTCGTAGGCAATATATCAGCTTCGCCTGATTTGGCAAGTTTTGCACTTCCATCACTTACAAATCCCTGCCCTGTTATTGTTATCGCTTTATTTGCATCGTTATTGTATGCACTGCTCGTGCTTATTGAGGTTATTTGCATCGAACTTATGCTTATCGCACCAACTATGCTCGCACTTACCAATCCACTGCTTACCATTATATCCCAGCTGCCAGCACTTATTCCCACTA
>JALOBY010000023.1 GCA_023228045.1 Endomicrobiales bacterium
TAGAAACCATCGTGGTCTTTCTGAAAATCATAAAATTAGTTACTTAAAATGGTTTTGCTACTTCAAAACTATCAAAAATAGCAACACTTTTTGAGTATTATGCCCATTTCGACTAACTTTCACCCAAGTTGTCGACGAACGAAGTGAGTCAATCCGGTGTCATTGCGAGGGCTTTAGCCCGTGGCAATCTAATAGTTAAGGCGAGATTGCTTCACCCCTTCGGGTTTCGCAATGACAGTAAAAACCAAGATCCCTCACTGCGTTTCGGGATGACAACAATAAACGATATATTCTACAGTTATAAGTTTTCTTTTCTACAGAACCAATTCAACTATGCCATCAACAACATCGCATTCGGAAGTGTTTTTCCATGTCTTTAACTCCTATATAGTTTGTTGATGTAATTTTTAATGTTTTCATTATCTCTCCTGGCATAATATTATTTATACCTTTGTTTCCAAATCTATTTGTTTCATCTGTGTAATCTCTATTTAATCTTTACAATCAAGACATCCTGAATCTTACAGGATATCTATATTCCAGAACCGTGCGAAAAGTAATTATCAACTTCATCTATTAGCTCTTTTGCATCTGGTCCTTCAGCTTTAATAATCAACTCTGAACCTTTTTGAGCTTGCAGTAAAAGCAAGCTTAAAACAGAGCAGCCATCCGCCTCTTCGCAATTTTCGCAGGTTGAAAAAACAACTTTTGATTTATGTTTTTTACATATAGTTACAACCTCACCTGCAACTCTTAGGTGAAGCCCGTTTGTATCGGTAATTTTTATTATTTTCCTTTCCATATCATATATTCTCTATCAACTTGGTCAACATATTATCACAAAGTAAAATATTTGTCAATACCCTTTAAAAGTTTATTAATAATAATTTTTATTACGGTTAAATAATTCGGTTTACTAAAGAGGCAGTTTTTTCTTTTATATTTTGTGCGCCAACTATTTCAGTTACCATTGCAACACATTTTGCACCCTTATTAAGTACCATATCAAGGTTATGCGTTTTAATACCACCAATTGCCACAAAAGGAATTTTTATATTTTTCACAGCATAATCTAAATACTCTAAACCAACAGCATCGCAAACATTTACTTTTGTTTTTGTTGCAAAAATTGGACCAACCCCGATATAGCCGGCACCACCTTGAACAGCGGCTTCTGCTTGAGCTGGGCTGTGTGTTGAAATACCAATTATCATTTTGCTACCAACAATTTTCCTTGCCTGTTCAATTGGCAAATCGTCTTGGCCAAGGTGAATGCCGTATGCGCCGACCAACATAGCAATGTCAATATCATCATTTACAATTAAATACGCCCCAAACTCTTTTACAAGTTCTATTATTTGAACGCACTCATTATATTTGTGTTTTTTTGATGCGTACTTTTCTCTGTACTGAATTATTTTAGCGCCGCCCTCAAGCATTGCGCGCACAACTTCAACATTACATCTGCCCAAAGAATGCTCATATGATGTTATGCAGTAAAGACCTTTTATATTCATAATGCCCCAAGCACCCATGCCAAAATAACATCTGCCTCTTTTGCCGCTGCTATATTAACCCTTGGAGAACATGGCGGCCTACCAGGACCAGCTTCCGCAACTAAATCGCCAATTAAGTAATAATTTTCTCTAATTTTTTTTGTGACTATTTTATCGCTATTTCCCCAGCCGGCAAGCCCAGAGGCACTAACACAAAACTTATTTGCGTTAATGAAAGCATTTGCAAACTGAGTTTTCATTTCTGCCTTATCAAACGCTTCAACAACAACATCACAAGAAGTAAAAATCTCCGGCATATTTGCTTTCGTAAGTATTAGTATTTGTGACAAAATTTCAAGTGAAGGGTTTATTTTTTTTAGGTTTTCGCTTAATGCATCTGCCTTGTATTTACCAAGCTGGTCTGCAAAGTAAAATTGACGGTTAAGGTTTGAGGGCTCAATTTTATCAAAGTCACACAAAATAAAGTTTTTAAAACCGCACCTCACAAGGTTCATTGCGCAATTTGAACCAAGCCCGCCAAGCCCGGCAATGCCAATTTTTACCGATTGAATTTTTTTAAGATTCTCATGCCCAAAATAGTTTGTTAATGCATTTTCAAATGAATTAGTCATATTATTAATTAATCTCCGCTCAGCAAGCTGGGCGGTATCGGCGGTTCTAATTCTTTATTCCTCTCCCTCGATGGGAGAGGATTGAGGTGAGGGTGTGCATTCGATAACAGGTCTCACTTGGCCCCCTCATCCTAACCTTCTCCCGCACAAGGGGAGAAGGAATGATTTGGTAACCGCCCGACAAGCTGGGTGAAATTATCAAGTTATAGTGTTTGCCAATCCTTAAACACTGGCGCATAGCCGCACTCAGTTATCGTTGAACAAACTGCTTCAATACTGCTCTCATCAGATATTTCAAACTGTCCTTCTGATTTTCCACACGAGGCATAACCGCCAACCTCAGTTTTAGAACCAGCCGACATTCTTGTTACACCAAGCCCAATAAGGTTTTTTCTAAGTTGAGCATTTTCGCGTGTAGACATATTTATGCCAACCCTTGGGAACATTATTCTTAATGCCAATAAAAGCTGTGTAAACAATTTGTCCGACACAATGTGATCGGGCTGGTATCCGCCGCTTTGCGGCCTTATTCTTGGTAAGGAAAAACTAAAATCCACCCAAGGGAATTTACTTTGCAAATACAATATATGTGCCGCAAGCATAAAAACATCTTTCTTAGGATTGCTAAGCCCAAGCAAAGCACCCATGCTAACGCTTCTAATACCTGCCATACATGCGCGCTCTGGTGCATTTAAACGATAAAGAAAATCTCTTTTTGGCCCTGCCTTATGCATTTTTTCATAAACCACTTCATCGTAAGTTTCCTGATAAATCGCAAGCCCGTCAACTCCAGCATTTATCAACTGAGCATACTCAAGTTCTTGCAGCGGGTAAACTTCAATTGAAATTGATGAGAAATATTTTTTAAGTGTGTTAACGCACTCCACCAAATATTCTGGAGGCGTTTTAACGCGCGACTCACCGCTAAGCAATAAAACATCTCTAATACCTTTTGCGCTAAGAGCAATCGCCTCTTCTTTAAACTCGCTTGCGTCAAGCTTACGCCTTACTATTTTGTTTGACGCCTTAAAACCGCAGTAAAGACACTCATTTTCACAAAAGTTTGCGGCATAAAGCGGGGCGTATAAAAAAACAACTTTCCCAAAATCCCTAAGGGTAATGTTATGTGCTTTTCGCGCAAGAAGTTCAATATTTTCTAAAGCAATTTTAGATAAAAGAATTGGCAAGTGACTAAGCGAAATATGTTCAAGGAAAAGCACACCATTAAGCTGATTAATGGTTGTGGTAGTAAATAATCTTTCAAAATCTAAATTAGAATTATTTTTTATAAACTCGTTTGCAGTAATTTGTGTCATTTTAATCCTGTAAAAATCCTGTAAGTGGTGAAGATGCCTCTGCAACATTTTTCTCTTGCGCAATACCTGCAACAAAAGCATACCTTCCTGCTTGTACGCCTAATGAAAAAGCAACAGCAGTTTTTACAGGGTCTTGTGCTAAGGCAACAGCGGTATTTGCAAGCACTGCGGCACAACCAAGTTCCATTGCCTCAGCCGCTTGCGAAGGCCTGCCAATACCAGCATCAACAACAACCGGCAAATTAATTTCATTTACAATTATTTGAATAATTTCCTTTGTTTTCAAACCCTTGTTTGTACCAATTGGTGAACCAAGCGGCATAACAGTTGCGGCACCTGCGTCTCTTAAACGACGAGCATCCATAAGGTCGGGGTTAAAATACGGCATAACCACAAAACCCTCTTTTGCAAGAATCTCAGTGGCTTTTATTGTTTCAAAATTATCTGGCAATAAATACTTTGCATCTGAAATCACTTCAATTTTCACCCAATTGCCCATACCGGCTGCCTTTGCAATACGCGCAATACGCACTGCCTCATCGGCATTTCTTGCGCCTGAAGTGTTTGACATAATTATGCAACGCTTTGGAATAAAATCTAAAATATTTTCGTTTTTACCACCACCGTCAACCCTTCTTAAAGCAACTGTTACAACTTCAACTTTAGATTCTTCAATTGCCTTGCGCATAAGTTCATTAGAAGAAAACTTACCAGTACCTAAAAAAAACCTGTTTGAAATCTTTTTGCCACCAATTAAAAGAAAATCATCCATTTTAACCACCGCCCACAAATGAAATAACTTCAACTATGTCATTTTTGCCAAGCACAACACCAAGCTCACCTTCAGTTAAAACCTTGCCATTATGCTCAACAAAAACAGCTTTATTGTTTTTAACACCAAGCTGCAAAAGCAAACTTTCAATTGTTATATTATCTGCAACTTCTTTTGCATTGCCATTTAATTTAATTAACATATATACTCACCTCCTAAAAAAATAACCTACGCAGAATTTGTGCATAGGTTAAGAACTTTTCTTATTCCTACGCTGGCATTACCCAGATCAGGTCTCGCGCCTTAAACGACGCATAGGTAATTCGCTTATCGCGAAACTCTCAGGCCGATGCACGACCTCCCTAACGGTTTTGAATATAACAATTTTCCCAAACAACTGTCAATTTTTGAATGTCAGCACAAGTCTGACAGACCAACTGGATGGCTTTAAAAATCTCCCACTTTGGCTGACAATGGCAATTTTAATTTATTTCTTTGCCAACTTCAATAACTTCTCACCAGCAATATCAAGTGTTTCGGGCTTTTTGGCAAAATGAAAACGAATTAAGTTTTTGACCGGCTCACGGAAAAAACTTGAGCCCGGAACTCCAGCCACACCTATTTCTTCAATAAGCCACTGTGAAAATTTTATATCGTCATTCCAACCCAGTGGGTTTATATCCACCAAAACATAGTATGCGCCTTGCGGCTTTGTGTAGGTAAGCTTTGCTTTATCTAAATATCCTAAAAACTTATCTTTAAGCGCTGTGTATTTGTTTTGTAAATCAATATAGTAACTGTCTGGCAACTCTAACGCGCAAACCGATGCCTCTTGCAATGGTGCGGCGGCACCAACAGTTAAAAAATCGTGAACTTTCTTTGCCCCATTAATTACATCTTTTGAAGCAATTACATAACCAAGCCGCCAGCCCGTTATGGCATAAGTTTTAGATAACGAACTACAAGAGATTGTTCTTTCAAACATTTCTGGCAGTGCAGCAATATAGCAATGTTTGTTTGGCGCATAAACTATGTGCTCGTAAACTTCATCGGTAATTATGTATGCGTCAAACTCTTTTGCAAGCTCCGCAATGTATTCAAGCTCATCATTAGTAAATACTTTCCCGCTTGGGTTTGAAGGATTGCAAAGTATCAGAGCTTTTGCGCCTTTTTTAAATGCTGCGCGCAACTCTTCTTTGTCAAAATTAAAATTAGGCGGATTAAGCGCAACATATATTGGCTCTGCACCAGATAAAATTGCATCGGCTACATAGTTTTCGTAAAAAGGCGAAAAAACTATTACCTTATCGCCCGGGTTACAAGCAGTCATCATTGCAACCATCATTGCTTCTGTGCTTCCGCAAGTTACAACAATGTTCTCATCTGGGTTAATTGGTATACCCATAAACCTTGATTGTTTTATTGCAAGTGCTTTTCTAAAGTTTTCTGCACCCCATGTAACAGCATATTGATGAGGACCAATTTTCGCTACTTTTTCTAACGAATCTAAAAGTAATTGAGGAGGGTCAAAATCAGGAAAACCCTGTGATAGGTTTGTGGCACCATATTTATTTGAAAGCCGTGTAGTAGCCCTTATTACCGACTCGGTAAAACCATCAAGCCGCCTACTTATTTGTGGCATTATAAACTCCTATATCGCGTTCCGCCATCGGCGGGACTTAGTATTCACTCCAGTTTGAAAGAATATTAATTTCAATTGAATACTGCCTAAGCTTTTATTCTTTTTTGTCTACGCTCAAAAATATCTTTAACAATAATGTATGAAACAACACCAACAATAATGCTTACAATTAAGCTACCTACAATATAAATAACTGTTATTTCGCCAAGCGAAGCAAAAACCCTGCCGCTTTTAATTTCTAAAATTATTAGTTTTGAATCTTTCGCAAAAATAAGCCCGCCTACACCGGCACTCAAAAGCCAAAAAAATGGAATGGTTAGAGGGTTCATTATTATAAACGACCCAACAACTGCAGCAATGTAATTCAGCCGAAAAATTGCACAAATGCCAATTGCCAAAAGCGTACCAAACCCAAAACGCCAAGGAAAGCACTCACAGCAAAACCATAGGCAATTTCATTAGGTGTAACATTTAACTCATAAAGTTTATGTAAAAGCTCTTTTATTTTTTTAATCATACCGTGATATTATGTCAATAAAAAACATACCAGTCAATATTATTTCTTTGCTTAGAAATGTCATGATTAAATAACAATTCATAAGTGCCCAACTTTAAATATGAAGTGTTTATGTTCCCTTTTACCTCTACATATTGTTTGACTTGTAAAAACTAAATTTACTATAATCGCAAAACTAAATTTGAAACGAGGAGCCACACAAATGACAACTAAAACATACTTGCCAGAAATCAACAAAATTCAACGGAAATGGCACTTTATTGATGCGAACGGCAGAGTGCTTGGAAGACTTGCAACTGAAGTTGCAACTATATTGCGCGGCAAAGATAAAGCATTCTACACCCCAAACATTGATTGTGGCGACTTTGTTGTAATTACTAATGCCGCGAAAGTTGTACTTACCGGTAATAAACTTGAACAAAAAATTGACTACACACACTCTGGCTACTCGGGCGGAGATAGACACACAAAATATAAAGACCTTATGGCAACAAGACCAGAAAGAGCAGTTAAAATTGCAGTAAAAGGTATGTTGCCGCATAACCGCCTTGCTGACAGGCAAATTGTACGCCTTAAAATATTTAAAGGCGCGGAACACACCCTTCAGGCACAATTTGCAAATAAAGTGTCTAAATAGAAGAGAATTTTTAGGAGATAAAATAAAATGATAACAATTCAAGCAACGGGCCGTAGAAAAAATGCAAGCGCGCGAGTTAGCGTTACAGCGGGTAGCGGTAAAATTACCGTTAACGGCAAAACAGTAGATGAGTTTTTTGGCGGCGCTTTAAGACAGAAAAAAAGTTTGCTTCAACCATTAGCGCTTTTACCATCAGCTAAGAAGTATGACATTGATATTAAAACTACTGGCGGCGGCATAACAGGTCAGGCAGATGCGGCAAAGATGGGAATTTCAAGAGCAATACTTAAAATTGAACCAAGTACAAAGGCAGCACTTAAAAAAGAAAGCTTGCTTACCCGCGATGATAGAATGGTTGAAAGAAAAAAACCAGGAAGACCAAAAGCGCGCAAAAGATTCCAATTCTCTAAACGCTAAATTCTTTTTTTCTTCTACAAATAAAATATCCTTAATGTGCGGCGTAAGAAATTAAACCCTGCAAATTAGGGATGTTTTTTATAATCAATAAGATTATAATTATAAAGGTAATAAAACATGTCAGGATTTTACCCAAAAAAACAGGGCCTTTACGATCCTGAATTTGAAAAAGATTCATGCGGTGTAGGTTTTGTTTGCAACATTAAAGGCAACAAGTCAAATGAAATTGTAAAGCAAGGCCTTGCGGTACTTAAACGCCTTTCCCACAGAGGCGCAACGGGCGCCGACCCAAAAACTGGCGATGGCGCCGGTATTTTAATTCAAACACCCCATAAATTTTTTGAGCGCATATCAAAAGAATGCAAAATAACACTTCCCCCATTAGGCGACTACGGTACAGGCCTTATATTTCTCCCTTCAGATAAAATCCAAGCAGACCAATGCAAGAAAATTTTTGAAGATGTTGTAACTTCCGAAGGCCAAACCATTTTATTTTGGCGTAAGGTACCTGTAGACAACTCCGATATTGGCAAAACTGCTATTGAAAGTGAACCCGCAATTGAGCAAATTTTTATTACCAAAAGCTTTAAAGGCAAAGACCAGCTCTCATTTGAAAGAAAGCTTTACTTAATCAGAAAAAAAGTTGAAAACGCCGTGCGCTCGTCGGAACTAAGCCAAAAATCGTATTTTTATATTACAAACCTTTCCTGTAGAACATTTTCCTTTAAAGGCCTTTTAATGCCCAATCAGGTTGAGAAATATTTTACAGATATTAACGATAGCAGTATTGAAAGCGCGTTATGCTTGGTACATTCCAGATATAGTACAAACACTTTCCCAGCATGGGATTTGGCACAGCCATTTAGGTTTTTAGCTCACAATGGTGAAATAAACACTCTGCACGGTAACATTAACTGGATGCACGCAAGAGAAAGTTTGCTTAAATTTGAAGAGTTTGGGGATATAAACGAGCTTTCACCAATTATCGTGCCCGGTGGTAGTGACTCGGCCGCCATAGACAATGCTTTTGAACTGCTTGTGCTTTCAGGAAGGTCTTTGCCTCATGCAATGATGATGCTTATTCCATCGGCATGGGAACACAATAATTTATTAGAAGAAAATGTGCGCGATTTTTACAAATATCATGCCTGTTTAAGCGAACCGTGGGACGGGCCAGCCGCAATGGCTTTTACCGATGGTAAAAATATGTGCGCGTTGCTTGATAGAAACGGCCTGCGCCCAGCACGCTACATAGTTACAAAAAATAATACAGTAATTATGTCATCGGAAGTTGGCGTGTTAGATATGAATTTTGCCGATATTGAGCGTTCCGGCCGTCTTGAACCCGGCAAAATATTTTTTATTGATACAGATGCCGGCAAAATAATTAATGACTCTGAACTTAAAGAAAAAATGGCCTCGCAAAAACCATACGGCAAGTGGCTTTCTGAAAACCTTATTGACCTTGACAACATTCCAAAAAGCACCGACACACAAGAAGAAAAAACCGACACTTTCCGACTGTTAAAAACTTTTGGATACTCAAGAGAAGACACCAAAACAATTCTTAAACCAATGGCAGAAACCGCTCAGGAACCTGTGGGCTCCATGGGCAACGATACCCCAATTTCAATTCTTTCAAAAAAACCTCAACTTCTTTACACATACTTTAAGCAACTCTTCGCGCAGGTTACAAACCCGGCAATAGACCCCATACGCGAAGAGTGCGTAATGAGTTTAGAAACATACCTTGGGCCAGAAAAAAACCTGCTTGTAGAAACACCTGAGCAGTGCAAAAAAATACAAGTTAAATGCCCCATTCTTTCTAACGATGAATTATTAAAGTTAAAAAAAATTAATTCAAGCGGATTTAAAACAAAAACTATTTCTATTTTGTTTGATGTTTCAAACGACAACGCTTTTGTAAATGCTATTGACTCAATTTGTACACAAGCCGAACAAGCGTTAAAAGACGGTTACACATTTATTATATTAAGCGATAGAGGCACAACACATAATTTAGCCGCACTATCTGCGCTTGTTGCAACCGGAGCTGTGCACCAACACTTAGTAAAAAAAGCTCTTAGAACTCAATTAAGCATAATAGTTGAGAGTGCCGAACCAAGGGAAGTTCACCACTTTGCAGTTTTGTTTGGCTACGGCGCAAACTTAATTAACCCTTACCTTGCCTACAATGCCCTATCGTATATGATAGGTGAAGGCGAGTTAAAAATTGACAATGAAAAAGCAGAAAAAAACTACATTAAAGCTGTTTATAAGGGCCTGCAAAAAATACTTTCTAAAATGGGTATTTCTACTTTGCAAAGTTATACTGGTGCGCAAATTTTTGAGGCACTGGGCATTGGAGAAGAAGTAATTAAACGATGCTTTTGCGGAACACCTTCAAGAATTGGGGGTATTGATTTTGCAATTATCGCAAAGGAAACTTTATTACGGCACGCCAATGCTTACCCGGAAGGTAATTTTGAAAACCCAACACCTATAACTTATGGGCAGTATCAATGGAAAAGAGATGGCGAGTTTCACATGTGGAACCCAGAAAGTATTGCGGCGTTGCAAGATGCCGCAAGAAATAATGATTACCAAAAATTTAAAGAGTTCTCAAAACTTATAAATGACCAGACAAACAACCCAAGTACGCTGCGTGGAATGTTGCAGTTTAAAAAAACAACCCCAATATCTATTGACGAGGTTGAAAGCGAACAAGCCATTCTTAAACGCTTTGCAACAGGCGCAATGAGCTTTGGCTCTATAAGCAAAGAAGCTCACGAAAGCTTGGCAATTGCAATGAATAGCATTGGAGCAATGTCAAATACCGGTGAAGGCGGCGAAGACCCAGCGCGATTTAAACCATATCCAAATGGCGATCTGGCAAGAAGCGCGATTAAACAGGTTGCATCTGGACGCTTTGGAGTTACAACAAACTATCTTACAAATGCCGATGAAATTCAAATAAAAGTTGCTCAGGGCGCAAAACCAGGCGAAGGCGGTCAACTGCCAGGCCACAAGGTTAGCGCGGCTATCGCAAGAACGCGCTACACTACACCCGGGGTTACTTTAATTTCCCCACCACCACACCACGATATTTATTCAATTGAAGATTTGGCACAGCTGATTTTTGACTTGAAAAATGTAAACCCTCGCGCAAGAATTAGCGTTAAACTTGTTTCCGAGATTGGCGTTGGCACAGTGGCTGCAGGTGTAGCAAAAGGCCATGCGGATATGATTTTAATTTCCGGCGGCGACGGTGGCACAGGCGCATCGCCTTTAAGCTCAATTAAAAATGCCGGTTTGCCATGGGAGCTTGGACTTAGTGAAACGCACCAGACACTTGTATTAAATAATTTAAGAAGCCGCGTGCGCTTACAAACTGATGGGCAAATGCGCACAGGGCGCGATGTGGCAATTGCGGCACTATTAGGCGCTGAAGAGTATGGCTTTTGCACCGCTGCGCTAATTACACTTGGTTGCGTAATGTTGCGCCACTGTCATTTAAATAACTGCTCTTTGGGTATTGCAACAAATGACGATATATTAACCTCACGATTTAGAGGCAAACCTGAGTATGTTGTTAACTTTATTCGTTTTATTGCGCGTGAACTGCGCGAAGTTATGGCGCAACTTGGCATGAAAAATATTAATGAAATGATTGGAAGAACAGACCTGCTTGAAGCAAACATGGCAATTTTACCGTGGAAAGCGGGCAACATAGATTTTTCTAAAATTCTTTATAAACCGCAACTTGCAAAAGAAGTTGGCATATACAAAACAATCAACCAAGATCACGGAATTGACAAAGTTTTAGATAAACAACTTATTGCGATGTCAAAACCGGCGCTTGAAACCAAACAAAGAGTTAGCATTAACCTGCCAATACATAACTACAACAGAACAACCGGTGCAATGCTTAGCGGTGAAATTTGCCGCATTTACGGCGAGCAGGCACTTCCAAAAAATACCATTCACTGCAAATTTACCGGTTATGCCGGGCAAAGCTTTGGTGCGTTTTTATCAAAAGGTGTTACCTTTGAATTAGAGGGCTTGGCAAATGATTATGTGGGTAAAGGCATATCGGGCGGTAAGGTAATTATTTATCCGTCAAAAGAAGCTACTTATATACCTCAAGACAACATTATAATTGGCAACACAACTTTTTACGGTGCAATATACGGCGAAGCATATATTAGAGGCGTTGCGGGCGAGCGGTTCTGTATAAGAAACTCTGGCCTTAACGCCGTTGTTGAGGGAGTTGGCGACCATGGATGCGAATATATGACGGGTGGAAACATTGTTGTGCTTGGTAAAACAGGACGAAACTTTGCCGCTGGTATGTCTGGCGGCACCGCCTATATTTATGATGTAGAAGGCACATTTAAACAAAAATGCAATATGGAAATGGTTGCATTTGACCAAATAGAAGAGGGCGATGTTGAAACTATTAAACGCATGATTGACTCTCATTATACATACACACAAAGCACAGTTGCAAAAAGCGTACTTGATAATTTTGAGCTTGAACTCAAGAAGTTTGTTAAAGTTATGCCGATTGAGTATAAGCGCATTTTAGAAACAAAAAGAGTACAGGAAAAGCTTGACCAAACAGAAGTTTATAACGGATAATTTATAATTGACTGTGTTATTTTTTTAAAATAAATTATCAAAAGATGTTTTTAAATTTTGCAAACCCTTATAATTAGACAATGAAACATAGTTATCTTTGGAGTAATTTATGGCAGACCCGAAAGGATTTTTAAAAATAAAAAGAGAAGAAGCCGACTACAGGCCGGTTTCAAAACGCCTTAAAGATTATAAAGATGTTTCGCTGCCGCGCTCTAGCGAAGTTTCGCGCGAGCAGGCATCGCGCTGTATGGACTGCGGAACACCATTTTGCCATTGGGGCTGCCCTATTGGCAACTACATCCCTGAATGGAACGACCTGCTTTTTGACGCACAAACCGCTAAAGCGTACAAATACTTATCTTCAACAAATAACTTTCCAGAGTTTACAGGCCGCCTTTGCCCTGCGTTATGCGAGTTTTCTTGCGTTTTGGGCATTAACGACGACCCAACAACTATAAGAGAAAATGAGCTTTTTATTATTGAGCAAGCTTTCAAAGATGGCATTGTAAAACCATTTAGTGTAACAAAAAAAACCGGCAAAAAAGTTGCGGTTATTGGCTCTGGCCCAGCTGGCCTTAGCGTAGCTGATCAACTTTATAAAGCAGGGCACGAAGTAACTGTTTTTGAACGCAACTTGAAAATTGGCGGCATTTTGCGCTACGGTATTCCCGACTTTAAACTTGAAAAGAACATAATTGACAGGCGCATAGCCGTTATGAAAGCTGGCGGAGTTAACTTTGTTACCAGCACAAATATTGGAAAAGATAAAAAAGCAACACAAATGCTTAAAGAGTTTGATGCCATTGCTCTTGCCTGTGGTTCAAGAGCACCTCGCGACCTTAAAGTTGAGGGCAGAGAACTTGGCGGAATATATTTTGCACTGGATTACCTTATGCAGTCAAACCGCAGGGTTTCTGGCGAAAAATTTAGTGATAATTTGATTGATGCCAAAGGCAAAAAAGTTCTTGTTATTGGCGGCGGAGATACCGGTTCTGACTGTGTTGGCACGGCAAATAGGCAAGGCGCTGTTAGCGTAACACAAATAGAAGTTCTCCAAAAAGCGCTTGAGTGCCGCAGCAACGAAACACCTTGGCCAAAGTTTCCCGCATTACTTAAAACCACCTCAAGCCACGAAGAGGGCGTAACGCGCAAATGGTCGGTTTTAACAAAAAATTTTATTGGCAAAAATGGGCTTGTAAATAAGGTTTCATGCGTAGAAGTTGATTTCTCGCAAAAAGATGAAAAAGGTTGCACTCTTATGAAGGAAGTGCCAAAGAGCGCATTTGAAATTGAAGCAGATATGGTGGTGCTTGCAATTGGGTTTTTACACCCAGAGCACGACGGCCCTGTAAAAGAATTGTCTCTTGAGCTTGACCAAAGAGGCAATGTTAAAACGAACTCAAATTTTATGACCTCTCAAAAAGGTGTATTTAGTGCCGGTGATATGAGGAGAGGACAATCGCTTATTGTCTGGGCAATATCTGAAGGCCGCAAAACCGCAAGAGCTATTGATGAATACCTTATAGGCAAAAGCAACCTGCCGGCTCTATAAAGTGAATTTTTACAAATTTTGCATGATAAAAAAGTAAATAATATATTAAATTGTTTTAGTTTTTTTCTCAAAAAATCATCCTACTTTGCCATAACATTTCAATAAAATTTCTACACATTGTTGCCAATTAAACTAAAACATATACGATGTCAGGCAGAAAGTAAAAATATGCCCTTAATGTTTTTGAGCAAGAGAAGTATAATTGATCTGAAAAACGCGGCAGGCATAGATGCCGTGATAACAGGCATTATTACAAAAGCTATTCCGGAACAATATCAATACCATGCTGAAACGACCTCATTTGTAGCTGCTCAGACATAATTAACCTGCCAGATTATAAGCACCCAAAATAATGAGGTTCTTTTGGTCCGGGACAAGCAGCTATGACGCAATGAGCCTGCAAACAGCATTTGAATATATGACAGGGTCAATCATAAAAAGAATGGTCAGTGATACACATCTTATTAAGAAATAGTTCCGTCGAATCAATAGTGTTAAACCCGTATTTTGCCTTGTTGAAATAATTGACGGTATTTAACTTGATATTTACAATTCCTTGACAAGTATCTGTCGTTTGTCTACAATGCATCAACACGAAGAAAAGACAATGGCGTCTTTTTTGAAAAATGGTTGTTGGACAAAGAAGTCCGGCAATGTTGAAAAGCGGTTAGTAAAAGTGTTTACAACACTTTTATATCAAGCATCGGTTTTAAGGTCGTCCATTTGCAGCCTCTAAAAATATAAAAATTTGAGACAAAGCTGTCTCAAAAAATATTTTGCTTTATGGGCACCTTCATACAACAGGGAGGCAGGTAAATGGCTAATGCACATGAGTATGTTTACAGCGTTGTAGACACAGTAAAAAAAAGAAACCCCGGTGAAGTTGAATTTCACCAAGCGGCAATGGAAGTTCTCGGATCACTCATCCCAGTAATTGAAAAACACCCTGAATTTAAAGACGCATCGCTTCTTGAAAGGCTCGTTGAACCCGAAAGGCAAATAATTTTTAGGGTGCCCTGGCAGGACGACAAGTGCAAAATGCATATCAACCGCGCCTTCAGAATACAGTTTAATTCGGCTCTCGGTCCCTACAAGGGCGGCATAAGGCTTCATCCCTCGGTGTATATCGGCATAATCAAATTCCTCGGTTTTGAACAGATATTTAAAAACTCCCTTACGGGCCTTATGATGGGTGGCTCTAAAGGCGGTTCTGATTTTGACCCGAAAGGCAAATCAGACTCGGAAATAATGCGTTTCTGCCAGAGTTTCATGAACGAGCTTTATCGCCACATAGGTGCAGATACGGATGTCCCAGCTGGAGATATAGGCACAGGCGGCAGGGAAATCGGGTATATGTTCGGCCAGTGGAAAAAACTCACCGGCCTCTGGAACGGCGTGTTCACTGGCAAAGGACTGGATTTCGGCGGTTCTCTCGCCAGAACAGAAGCAACCGGCTATGGCTGCGTTTATTTCTGCGAAGAAATGCTTAAAGATAGAAAGGCTTCGTTTGACGGAAAAACCGTGGTCGTATCCGGCTCGGGCAATGTAGCTATTTACGCGCACCAGAAAGCCACCCAGCTTGGCGCTAAAGTTGTGGCTATGTCCGATTCCAACGGTTATATTTACGACAAAAATGGGATAAACCTTGATACCATAAAACGCATCAAAAATGTTGAACGCAAGAGAATCAGAGAATATATAAATGAACATAAAAACGCTCAGTACACAGAAGGCTGCATGGGAATATGGAATGTTAAATGCGATGTAGCGCTTCCCAGCGCAACCCAGAACGAACTGGACGGCAATGCCGCTCAGACACTCGTGAAAAACGGTTGTATCGCCGTAGCTGAAGGGGCCAACATGCCTTCAACTCCCGAAGCGGTAGAAATTTTCATCAAAAACAAAGTTTCTTTCGGACCTGGAAAAGCGGCAAACGCCGGCGGAGTTGCAACATCAGGGCTTGAAATGGCGCAGGATTCCCAGAGAGAAAGCTGGACATTTGAAGAAGTTGACAAAAAGCTTCATCAGATAATGATAAACATTCATAAGTCAGCAAAAGACGCATCCGAAGAGTACGGCACACCTGGCAACCTTGTTAATGGTGCCAATATCGCCGGTTTCATGAAAGTCGCGCGTGCGATGATGGCTCAAGGGCTTGTGTAATAAAGTATTAAAATGAAAAATTTGCGAAAGGGCGGTGCGCACATAACGCATCGCCCTTTTTCAATTAACTTTCCACAATTTAATATTCGCTTGACAGAATAACGAAAATATATTATAAATTAAATGCAATTTGGCTTTTTATATTATTGTATTTGCTTAGCATCAATTACTTGCTAAGGAGGACAAATGAAGAAACCTGACTTAGTAAAACACATTTCTGAAGCCACAGGACTTACCCTTGGTGACACAAACCGTGCAATAAAGGCACTTGTGAAAACTATTCAAGACACTATTAAAAACCACGGGGTTGTATCACTTAGCGGTCTTGGGTCTTTTAGGTCAAAACCCCGTAAAGCGCGCCTGGGCAGAAACCCAAAAACAGGGCAGTTAATTCCTGTTCCCCCAGGCAATAAAGTATCTTTTAAACCAACAACAACTCTGCGCAAACTAATTCAATAATAAAACTATGATTAAAATTAAACCATCAAAAAAACTTGCCTCTCTCCCCCCATATCTTTTTGCCAGAATTAACGCTATTAAATTAGAAGCTTACAAGAAAAACCTTGATGTTATAGACCTTGTAATGGGCAACCCCGATATGCCAACGCCAAGCCATATAGTTGAGCGTTTGTGCGACTCGGTGCGCAATCACCCCCACACACACCGCTACCCGCAAGCAAAAGGTATGCCTCGTTTTAGAAAAGCTGTGTCTGGTTGGATGCAAAGGCGCTTTGGTGTTAGCATAGACCCCGAAACTGAAGTTTCGGCATTGATTGGCTCAAAGGAAGGCATTGCACATTTGTGTATGACCTACTTAAACCCCGACGACATTGCGCTTGTTTGCGACCCAGCTTATCCCGTACATTTTAACGGCGTTATACTTGCCGGAGGGAAAATACACTCTCTGCCATTGCTTGCTGAAAATAAATTTTTGCCAGATCTCTCAAAGATACCTGCGACGATAGCTAAAAAAGCAAAATTACTTTTTTTAAATTATCCAAATAATCCAACCACAGGAATTGTAGAAGACATTAGCTTTCTTTACGATGCCGTTGCTTTTGCAAAAAAATACAACATACTGCTTATTTATGATAATGCTTACTCGGAAGTTACATTTGACGATTATGTTGCGCCATCAATATTTCAAGTTCCTGGCGCAAAAGATGTAGCTCTTGAGTTTCACTCCACCTCAAAAACATTCAATATGGCTGGCTGGCGTATTGGCTGGGTATGCGGACTACAAAAACTAATGTACCCGCTTGAAAAGTTTAAATCTTTTTTAGATTATGGTGCCCCGACTTTTATTCAACTTGCCGCCGCGGCCGCCCTTGAAGGCAGCCAGGAATGCGTAAAAGAACAGTGCGCTATTTATAAACGCAGAAGAGATAAAATGGTTGACGGTTTAAACAAAATTGGCTGGCCTGCGCAAAAACCAAAAGCCAGTATGTACCTTTGGCTTAAACTTCCGGCGTCAGTAAAAAAAATGAACTCTCTTGAGTTCTGCGAAAAACTTTTAGAAGAAACTGGCGTTGCAATAACCCCAGGTGTTGGCTTTGGCAAGTGCGGCGAGGGCTATGTTAGAATGGCACTTGTAACTCACGATAACCGCTTTCACGATGCCCTTCTTCGTATAAAAAAGTTTCTAAAAAATACGGCAAATTAAGGAATAATTTTATGGCAAAAGTAATAAAGATTGGCCTTATCGGTTATGGCACCGTCGGTTCCGGCGTTGATAAAATACTTGCAGAAAACGCAAAACAGATAGAGCAAAGGATTGGCGCGGAAATTGAAATTGCCGCAATTTGCGACTTAAAACCGATAGAGAAAAAAGGTGTTTTTATAACAAAAAATTACAAAGAAATTCTTGATAACCCTGAAATTGACATAGTAGTGGAGCTTATAGGCGGTTATGAACCTGCAAGAACCATAATTCTTGAAGCATTTAAAAAAGGTAAAAATGTTGTTAGCGCAAATAAGGCTGTGCTTGCAAAGTACTGGGGGGAGGTGCTGACCTCCGCCCGCATTCAAAAAAAGCTTATTTATTTTGAGGCCTCTGTTGGCGGCGGAATTCCGGTAATTCAGGCATTAAACGAAGGGCTTGCCGCAAATAAAATAAATAAAATTTCCGGCATCTTAAACGGCACAACCAATTATATTCTTTCTGAGATGACAAAAAACAACCTAAGCTTTGCGCAAGCATTAAAAAACGCTCAAAAAGCCGGCTTTGCTGAAGCCGACCCAAGTTTTGATGTAAAGGGCATTGATACAGCACATAAGCTTGCGGTACTTGCCTCGTTGGCGTGGGCATCTTGGATTAAACTTGAACATATAAAAACCACAGGTATTGAAGAGATATCGCAAGAAGATGTTTCTTTTTTAAAAAATGAGTTTGGCTATGTAATAAAATTACTTGGCACCGCACAAATGCATAACGGCGGGGCATCTCTGTCGGTTGAGCCGAGGCTTGTGTCAAAATCGCACCCATTTGCAAATGTAGAAAAAGAGTACAATGCTATACTTTTTACGGGTGATGCCGTTGGCGATGTTATGTTTTACGGTAAAGGCGCAGGGCAGATGGCGGCGGCAAGCGCTGTTGTTTCCGACATCATTTTTCTGTCACGCGAAGTGGCCAATGAAACAGCCGGTAAAATACCTTACGCCACATATAATTCAAAAAATAAAATTAAACTTTTGCCTAAAGGCCACGATGAAGGTAGTTATTATCTTCGCTTTACCTGCGTTGATAAAACCGGTGTGTTATCTAGCATTTCAGGTGTGCTTGGCAAATGCGGCGTTTCAATAGCCGAAGTTTATCAGAAGGAACCTCTTGGTTCAAGAGGTAAAAAAGGCGTTAGCGTAATTATTATTACGCATAAAGCAAAAGAAGGCAGCATAGAAAAAGCAGTTAATAAAATTGATACCTTAGGCGTTATAAAAGCAAAAACAGTAAAACTTAGAATAGAAGAATAATTTTAAATGCCCATAAAATATGTGGGCATTTTTTTATATAAACAGTAAACCTAATAGGAAATATAATGGTTGACATTAAAAAGCTTTACCTGAAAACACTTAAACTAAAACCCCTCACAAAAACTGAAGCTGTTGGGCTTTTAAGCTCAAATTTTTACGACCTGCTTTATTACGCAAATAAACTTCGGCAAAATTTTAAGGGTGATAAAATAAAGTTGTGCAGTATTATCAACGCAAAATCTGGCAAGTGTAACGAAAACTGCCGTTTCTGTGCTCAATCCGCTCATTATAAAACTTCATGTGATACTTACCCCCTCGTTAGCGCAAGTGAGCTAAAAGCCGCATTTTCAAAGTCACAAAAAAACGGCACAAAGTGTTTTGGAATTGTAACAAGCGGTAAAGGTCCAACGGAAAATGAAGTAGAAGAACTTTGCAAGTCAATTCAACACGGACTTTGCGATAGGTTTGAGAACAGAGGCGAAAGAGACGGAGGCAGTTTTGACGCAAAAACTGCAGCTAATGGTAATTCCATTGGCAAGGATTTTGCGGATAAAAATGTCCCGTATCTTTTGACGAATTCCAAATCCTATTGCAAAATCCGGGTTCAAAAAACCGGCACAAGAAAAATTGACTTAAGCTGTTCCCTTGGCATTATGGGTATAGATTCTTTAAGAAAACTTAAGAACTGCGGCGTAACAACAATTCACCACAATTTAGAAACGGCAAAAAGTTATTTCAACAAAATCTGTACAACGCACACCTATGCGCAACGCGTTAATACAATTAAATACGCAAAGTCGCTTGGGTTAAAAGTATGCAGTGGCGGAATAATAGGAATTGGCGAAAAACCAAACCAAAGAATTGAGCTTGCCCTGCAACTGCGAGAGCTAAATGTTGACTCTATTCCAATAAACATTTTAAACCCAGTAGCGGGCACTCCTCTGGAAAATAATAAAAAAATCTCACCTCACGATTCACTTAGAACCATTGCAATTTTTAGGTTTATTATGCCCGATAAAGACATCAGCTTGTGTGGCGGCAGAGAGGCAAATTTGCAAGATTTGCAATCGTGGATATTTTATGCCGGTGTAAATGGAACAATGAGCGGCGGATACCTTACAACTACAGGCAGAAGTGTTGAGCAAGATATAAAAATGATTAAAGACCTTGGGTTAACAATTTAATGCCGACAAAGAAAACAGTTCTAATTACAGGCGGCTCTGGTTATATTGGCTCAAACCTTGCTGCTATTTTTGCAAAAAATAATTATAATATTGTTTTCTCTTATCACAACAACTTCCCCCCCGCCGCACAAAGCATTGCAACCTCATTAAAAGACATTGGCACACAATGCATGGCAATAAAAGCGGACCTTTCAAAACATGACGATGCAAAAAACCTTGTTGAAGAAACTTTGAAAATTTTCAGTAAAATTGATGTGCTTATCAACAATGCCGCAACCTCTGCAAACAAACTAATACATTCAATGAGTGAACAAGAATGGGATACCGTTATAAACACCGACCTTAGTGGATGCTTTTGGGTTCTTAAATACTCTGCCTTTGAAATGGTTAAACAAAATAGCGGTTCAATAATAAATATATCCTCAATAATCGCATTAAATGGCGCGAAGGGTTGCGCAAACTATGCGGCTGCCAAAGCCGGACTCATTGCCCTAACAAAAACCGCCGCCCGAGAACTTGGAGAAAACAATATAACTGTTAATGCGGTCCTCCCTGGCTTTCACCTTAAGGGGCTTGGCAAAGACGCAAC
>JALOBY010000024.1 GCA_023228045.1 Endomicrobiales bacterium
TATAAAAAACAATGCATATTTTTTCCTTATCCGAGTTTAACTATATTTAAAAATCATTGACTCTATGTTCATTGCGGTTTGGTTGCATTTATCTAAAGCGCGCTCCATTTCTTCAATAATTTCCTTAAACTTAATTACATCTAAGGGGTCTTTGCCACCCTTAAATAGTGAAGCAAGAATATCGTGATAAATTCTATCTCCTTCTTCTTCGTAATTTTTTATGTTGCGGCAAACATCAAGCATTTTTCTATTTAGCTTTTCACCAGAAAGTGAGCGGGCGGCATTCGCGGTTTCTTTGCATGCCAAAGTTAGATTTTTTGTAAATTCAATTATGTTCTGCGGCATTTCAATAACATTGTAAAGTGATATACGCCGGGCGGCTGCATCCATAAAATCAATTATGTCATCTACATCGGAAATCAAAGCATGAATATCTTCACGGTCATAATTTACAATAAAAGTATTTTCCAACCAATTCATTGTTTCATGGGTTATTTGGTCAGCAAAATGCTCAATATCTTTCATTCTTTTAACCCAATCTTCTACACCAGCTTTATCAAACGAATTTATAAAAGTTGAAAACTCTAAAGCTGCGCGGTCTATGGCATCGGCATAGCGAAACATAAATTTATGGAATTCAGTTTCCCGACAAAAAAATTTCTTAAACATAACACCCCCATCCCGTTTTATTTTATTTAATTATTAACAAAACCATTTATTTTTTGGATTACTGGCTACTTAAAAATTGACCCACACCCATCAACGATTCAGTTTACTCCCACTCAATGGTTGAGGGTGGTTTTTGCGATATATCATACACAACACGGTTAACCCCACGCACTTCATTTATTATTCGGCTAGACATTTTACCAAGAACATCGTAGGGTAATTTTGCCCAGTCGGCGGTCATGGCATCGGTTGACTCCACAATGCGAAGGGCAATTACATTTTCATAAGTGCGGCTATCACCCATTACGCCAACCGTTTTAACCGGCAGTATTACGGCAAATGACTGCCAGACCTTTTCATACATACCTGCTGCTCTAATTTCTTCTTCTACAATAACATCTGCTTTTCTAAGAATATCTAACCGCTCTTTTGTAACATCCCCAAGCACCCTTATGGCAAGCCCTGGCCCTGGAAATGGCTGACGATTAATTATCTCTTCTGGAATTTTCAACTCTCTGCCAAGTTGTCGCACTTCATCTTTAAATAAAAACTTAAGCGGCTCTACCAGTTTTAACTTCATATTTTCTGGTAACCCGCCAACATTGTGGTGTGATTTAATAACGGCAGAAGGTCCTTTTACAGAAACACTTTCAATAACATCTGGGTAAAGCGTGCCCTGCACAAGGAAATCAATATTTTTTATTTTTTTTGCTTCATCGTCAAATACCGCAATAAACTCATGACCTATAATTTTCCGTTTCTTTTCAGGATCAATTACACCGCTAAGTTTTGTAAGAAATCTTTCGCTTGCATCAACTATGTGCATATTTTTACCAAACATTTTACCAAAAATTTTTCTCACCCGTTCCTTCTCACCTGAGCGCAAAACACCATTATCAACAAAAACACAAGTTAGTTGTTTGCCTATAGCTTTATGAATAAGAACTGACGCGACGGAAGAATCAACTCCACCGCTAAGCGCGCAAAGAACCTTTCCAGAACCAACTTGATTTTTAATTCTTTTAATCTCTTCTGAAATGAAGGATTGCATATTCCAATTGGCTTTTGTGCCGCAAACATTAAATACAAAATTTTTAATTAGATCTTTGCCCTGTGGGGTATGATTTACTTCGGGGTGAAACTGTACGCCGTAAATACACTTTTTAATATCAGCAATAGCGGCATATGGTGAATTAGATGTGTGAGCAATTTTTTCAAAGCCAGGCGGCATCTTTGATAAGCTATCGCCGTGGCTCATCCAAACAGTGGTATCTTTTATACCTGCGAAAAGTTTTTCTGCTTTAGATAGTTCAAGTTTTGCAAGGCCATACTCACGATGTGTTGACTTTTTTACCTTGCCGCCAAAGTGCTCAGCAATTAACTGCATACCGTAACAAACCCCTAAAATTGGCACACCAAGCTCCCAAACCTTTTGGTCTGGCCATGGGGCATTTTTTTCATAGACACTTGACGGGCCGCCGGAGAGAATAATACCAGTTATACCTTGCAAGGAACCAAATGTGTCAATAGGGCGATTGCCAGGTTGAATTTCGCAGTAAACCTTCATTTCCCTAATACGCCGCGCAATTAACTGTGTATACTGCGAACCAAAATCAAGAATGAGAATCATTGCATTTGCCCCTTATTCTCTCAACTAAATATGGCAATTTTAATTATTCTTATACTAAACAATCATTGACTTTTATCATATTCCGAGGTTGTCTTGGCGACCTCAGTTGCGTAACGAGTAAGCATATTTTTGAGCGAACCGCGAAAGCTGAGCCCCGATGCGTAGCATCGCTACGTGAGGCAAAGCTGACAAAGGTGCAGCCAAAAAGCTGCTTACGCAGTGCAAATGAGGTTGGCAAGCCAACCTCATTTGCACATACCTATTTTTTGAGCTTTCTGAAAAAGTTTACCTTCGTGTTTTATATCAGGTGCAATTATCAGCTCTGCCATTTGGAACTCTTTTAAATTCTGCGCGCCAACCGTACCCATACAAGTCTTTAAAGCGCCAACAAGGTTTTGAGTCCCGTCATCTAAACGGGCGGGACCGTAAAGTATATCTTCTAAAGACCCTGTTACCCCAACGCGTATTCTTGTGCCACGCGGCAAGTTGTGGTGCGATGTTGCCATACCCCAATGAAAACCACGGCCTGGTGCTTCCTGCGTTCTTGCAAAAGCTGAACCAACCATTACCGCATCGGCGCCGGAAACAAACGCTTTGCAAATATCTCCACCTGATGTCATACCACCGTCGGTAATTATGGCAACATATTTGCCTGTTTTTTTAAAGAAATGATCTCTTGCGGCGGCACAGTCAATTGTAGCAGTTACCTGCGGGACACCAATGCCAAGCACCCCTCTAGATGTGCACGCGGCACCGGGCCCAACACCTATTAACAAAGCCGAGGCGCCTGTTTCCATAAGCTCAAGTGCTGCCTGATACGTAACAACATTTCCCACAATAACCGGTATTTTCATATCTTTACAAATCTTTACAAAATCAACCGACTTATACTGTGTTGAAATATGTTTTGCAGTTGATACTGTTGATTGAATTACAAACAAGTCAACACCAGCTTGAGCTGCCAACTTACTAAACTTTTCGGCATTCGCCGGAATACAAGAAACAGCCGCTGGTACACCGCCGGCCTTTATTTCTTTTACTCTTTGAGCAATAAGATGTTCTTTTATTGGTTCTTTGTACACACTCTGCACAAGTTCTGTTGCCTCTTCTGGCGAAGCCAATGCAATTCGCTCTAAAATTTCGGCTGGGTTTTCGTAACGGGTTTGCACACCATTCAAATTCAATACTGCCAAACCGCCGGCCTTACCCATAGCTATTGCAAACTTTACATCAACAACTCCATCCATTGCACTTGCTATAAAAGGTATTTCTAATTTTACACTGCCTATGTTTGTGACAATATTTACCTCTTCGGGATTCATGGTTACATTGCCGGGAACAATTGCAACTTCATCAAAACCATACGCTCTGCGCGCTTCTCTGTCTCTGCCAATAAAAAAACCCATTTTCCCCTCCGTAATTTTTATTATATTTTAGAATGTGTAATATTTTTTTGTGCCTGGTATTTACCCTTTTTATCTGCGTAAGAAACCGAACATATTTCACTTGCATGCAAAAATAAAACCTGCGCAATACCCTCGTTTGCATAAACCTTAACCGGTGATGGCGATGTATTTACAATACTAATAGTTACAAAACCCTCCCACTCAGGCTCAAAAGGCGTCACATTTACAAAAACACCGCAACGCGCATAGGTTGACTTGCCAAAACATATTGTTAAAATATCACGAGGAATGCGAAAGTACTCAACACTCTGGGCTAGCGCATAGGAGTTCGGCTCAAGCAAAATGAAGTTATCGGTTTTAATTTCTTTAAAGTTGGCGCTTGAACTATCTTTTGGGTCAATTACAGCATCTTTTGATATAGGCTGATATACTTTAAAATTTGTGCCAACACGCATATCGTAGCCATAAGAAGATACTCCAAAAGATATTCCCCTTTTTACCTGTTCTTGGGAAAATGGCTCTATCATTTTATTTTCTAAAGCCATTTTTATTATCCAGCTATCAGGCATTACCATTAAAAGCTATCCTTTTATTACAAAATGCATCGAGTTAAATGAATCTCCGTCCAGTCCCGCCTTGGCGGGAGGCGGTATCAGCGGTTCTAATTCTTTCTTCCTCTCCCTTGATGGGAGAGGACTGAGGTGAGGGTGAGTTTGCGAATACAGCTTTTATTCAGCCCCCTCATCCTAACCTTCTTCCCCAGACTTCACGGGGTCCAGAGACTTACCCACCAAGGGGAGAAGGAACTATTTGGTAACCACCCCGCAACCAGAGCGGAATTATCAAGTTAAATAATTTAAAGTATTAGATTATCAAAAACTTTCTTTAACATCAACTAATTTATTGTCTGTATTTAGTTATTAAAAACCGCTTTTAACTTTTTAAAACTACCAGCACTTTGAGTAACCACAGGCATGGCAAACAACACAACCCTCTCCAAACTCAAGCATCTCACCACATTCAGGGCACTCAGGGCATGAGCCAATACTGTTCTTTCTTGTTCCTGTTTTATTGTTGCTTTCCGAGTGTGAAGCCTGCACAACTGAATCAGTTGGTTGTGCTGCAACATCTCCGCTAAATAAGTTTGGAGTAAGCTTTTCTTTTTTGTAGGTTTCAAGTGCTTTTGCAACAGCATCAGCACAAGAGAGCACCGCTCCACCCTCAGTCATTACGGGGGCTGGACAACGAATACTTTTTAGCTGAGAAATGACCTCGTCCATATTTACGCCAAGGCGCAAATTCAAAGAAACAAGACGGCTTAACGCTTCTGTTTGAGAGTTTAAACAACCACCCGACTTTCCAAGCGCGGTAAATATCTCGCAAGGGCCGCTGGCATCTTCATTTATAGTTACATACATTTTACCACAGCCAGTTTGCATTCTTAATGTAAAACCATGGGTTACTTTTGGCCGCTCACGAGGGCGGCGCTCAAGGAATTCATTTGATTTATCGTGATTTTCACTCTTTGCAAGGTTTAGAACCTGCGCATCACGGCTACCGTCACGATAAACAGTTACACCCTTGCAGCCAAGTTTATATGCAAGCATATAAACTTCTGCCACATCTTCCTTTGTTGCTGAATGTGAAAAATTAACGGTTTTTGATACCGCGTTGTCGGTGTGTTTTTGAAACGCTGCCTGCATTTTTACATGATCTTCAGGTGATATGTCATGCGAGGTTGTAAAAACCTTACGCACACTTTCTGGAATTTCGTTAAAATCTTTAATGCTGCCTTTTTCTGAAATTTTGTTTATTAATTCTATTGAGTAAAAACCCATTTCTTTGGCAACCTTTTCAAAGTATGGGTTTACTTCAAATAACTCGTTGTTGTCAAGCACATTGGCGCGCTTATAAACAATTGCGAATATTGGCTCAACACCGCCGGATGCATTGGCGATTATGCCTATTGTTCCTGTTGGCGCAAGGGTGGTAAGTGTAGCGTTACGGCGCGCTACTTTTCCTGCAAAAATACTTTTTTCGTAATTTGGAAAGTTACCGCGTTTTTGAGCCAATTTTTCTGAAGCGTCCTCGGCTTTTTTTTGTACAAAACCCATAAGCTTTTCACCCAAAGCAAAAGCTACTTTTGAGTTATATGGTATTCCAAGTTGTATTAACATATCGGCCCAGCCCATTACTCCAAGGCCAATCTTTCTATTTGAGCGGGTCATTTCATCTATGCGCTGTAATGGGAAGTTGTTCATATCTATAACATTGTCCAAAAAGTGCACGGCACTTATTACTGTTTTGCCAAGCCGTTCCCAGTCAACCTCATTATTTTTTACAAAATGCGCAAGATTTATTGAACCCAAATTACACGATTCATATGGCAATAATGGCTGTTCACCGCATGGATTTGTTGATTCTATTGTGCCAATGGCAGGTGTTGGGTTGGCATCGTTCATTTTATCTATAAAAACTATGCCAGGTTCGCCGTTTTTCCATGCCTGTTCAACAATTTTCGCAAAAACATCTTTTGCAGAAAGTGTACCGGTCTTTTCACCTGAACGCGGGTTGTAAAGGCTGTAGTCAATTCCTGCATTAAGCGCTTGCATAAATTCTTCTGTTATGGCAACAGAGATATTGAAGTTATTTAGAGTTTTATCTTGATTTTTACATACTATAAAACTCATAATATCTGGGTGATCAACACGCAAAATACCCATATTCGCACCACGACGCGTACCGCCTTGCTTTATAGCCTCGGTTGCAGCGTTAAAAACATACATAAATGAAACCGGCCCGGAAGAAACACCGCGAGTGCTTTTCACAATATCACTTGATGGACGCAGGCGCGAAAACGAAAAACCCGTGCCACCTCCCGACTTATGAATAAGCGCTGTGTTTTTTAATGTTTCAAATATTGACTCCATAGAATCTTCAATTGGTAAAACAAAGCAGGCAGAAAGCTGTTGAAGCGCGCGGCCGGCATTCATAAGAGTTGGGGAGTTTGGCAAGAAGTCCATAGCCGACATAATTGCATAAAACTCTTTTGCTGTTTCTTCTGTATCGGCTTTTGTGTCGTAATTTTTATCTGCCTGAGAGATGTTTTGCGCAACACGCCAAAAGAGATCCTCGGGCTTTTCTGAAACATTACCGGTTAAATCTTTTTTAAGGTAGCGCTTTTGTAAAACTGTAAGCGCGTTTGGTGTAAGTACCGGCATTGCCGTTTGAGCCATTTCTTTCTTTAACAAAACCATCTCTTCTGCCTCCTGCCTTTTCTTAGAAACTCTTAACCCGGATTTTGAAATAGGATTTGGAATTCGTCAAAAGATACGGGACATTTTTATCCGCAAAATCTTTGCCAATGGAATTACCATTATCTGCAATTTTTGCGTCAAAACCGCCTCCGTCTCTTTCGTCTCGATTCTTAAACCTATTGCAAAATGCGGGTTTAAAGTTCTATTATTTAAGCAACTAAAAAACTACCATTTTGTTTTTAATCAGAATGTAATAGATTTTTAATCAGCTATTTTCTCTTGTCTTTCTTTTTGTTTTTTGAGAACTCTTTACGGAGTTTTTTTAACTCAGCCATAAAAGTATCAATATCACCGAAGTTTTTATAAACAGATGCAAAACGAATGTATGCGACAGGGTCTAGCGAAAAAAGTTTTTGCATAACTTTTTCACCCAAAATGCGACTCGGAACTTCCATAACAAAGTCCTGTGCTTCATTTTCCACTTCAGTTACTATTTTTTCAATGGCATCCGACGATATTGGCCGTTTTTCACAGGCACGCATCACACCCTCGCGCAACTTAGTCCGATTAAACTGCTCTCTGCGCTGGTCTGACTTTATTACCATTAATGAAACTTCTTCCAAGCGTTCATAGGTTGTAAAACGCTTCTTACAATCACCACAAGCGCGGCGACGACGCACCACTGAAGATTGATCAAGAGGGCGTGTATCAAGCACACGGTCATTAAAACTACTGCAAAATGGACAGCGCATATATTTTGGTTTCTCTGGGTTGAACAAAAGACAAGGAGCAGACACCACAACATATTGTGGTTTGCAAATGCTACAACATATAGGTAGTTTTGTCAACATTTTTCAAAAACAATTATTTTGTAAGTTTTGGCAGGTTTAAAAATTAGGTTTTTAAGACGAAAATTTTTATTTGGAACAAAGATATACCGCGGTTTTTATAGCTTCTATCATTGATTTTGGGTTTGCTATATTCATACCAGCAATATCATAAGCCGTACCATGCCCTGGAGAAGTTCGCACAAAATTAAGGCCAACGGTTATATTTACAATTTCTGAATCATTTAGCATTTTAAGCCCAATCATCGCTTGGTCGTGGTACATTGCAACCAACAAGTCATACTTTCCAACAACAGCTTTTTGCCAGGCCGAATCGCACGGTAATGGCCCAACAACATTTATTTTTCTACGCTTAAGCTCACTCACTGCCGGTGAAATAATTGTTTTTTCTTCTTTTCCTATTACCCCGCCATCGCCGGCATGAGGGTTAAGCGCAAGCACAGCCACTCTTGGATATTTGATTCCCATTTTTTCTTGCAAATAACCGTGCGATAAAATAGTGTCTTTAACTATTGCATCTTTTTTTATATTCCTTGAAACTGCGCAAATAGGCAAATGACGGGTAAGCAGTAGCACATTTATTTTACCACGTTGCATTAGCATTACTACATTTTTGGCACCACTTAAACTGGCAAGCAACTCTGTATGGCCATTATACTTAACACCAGCAAGCTTAAATGCCTCTTTTGAAACCGGAGCTGTTACTATTGCAGAAACATCTCTTTTTAGTGCCAACTCAACGGCCTTACATATATATAAGTGCGATGCAAACCCAGATGCACCACTTGGCTTGCCAATGCCTATAGCGGAAAGTTTAGACGGAATGTTTACGATTATATTTTTTTTGTTTAAGAGAAGCTTTTTTGGTAAAAGGCGAACATCACCAATTAAAACAGGGGTGCAAAGTTTGTAAATTTTGGGATTTAAAAGCGCTTTTGCAACAATTTCCGGGCCTATGCCCGATGGATCACCCAAAGTTATCGCAATTTTAGGAAGCATTGGAAGGTTTTGCCTACGCTAAGAAATTAAATACTTATATTACAGTTAACCCACTGTCTGGCTCAAATAAATGCATTGAGTTCATATTAATAGCGATATTCATTTTATCATTGGTTTTTACTTTGTTATGAGCATCAACCTTGGCGACAAATGTATTCTTATCTGTACTTATATGTAAAAATATCTCACTGCCAAGCGGCTCTACAACATCTACCTTGCTTGAAAACACATTACCGTCTTTTGACCCAATAGTATATGTGCTTTCATCATAAAGGTCTTCCGGACGAACACCAAAAGAAAGATTTTTGCCAATATACGGCGCTACTCTTGATCCAAAACTCTTTGGTATTTTAAGCGCGAATGAACCTTCGTTAACATAAAGGTCATCCCCGCGTTTTTCTACCAACACCTCAGCAAAGTTCATTGGCGGACTACCTATAAAACCAGCAACAAATTTATTTTTTGGTTGTTCGTAAAGAGAAAGAGGGTTATCAACCTGCTGTAAAACACCATCTTTCATAACACAAATTTTATCACCCATAGTCATAGCTTCAATTTGATCGTGCGTTACATATATCATTGTACTTTTTAAGCGTTCGTGCAATTTTTTCAGTTCCGCGCGCATCTGGACACGCAATTTTGCATCTAGATTTGAAAGAGGCTCGTCAAACAAGAAAACTTTTGGTTTACGAACAATTGCCCTGCCAACGGCAACTCTCTGGCGCTGACCGCCGCTAAGTTGTTTTGGGCGCCGTTCAAGCAACCTTTCTATGCCCAGAATTTCTGCCGCATCACGCACACGCGCTTCAATGTCTTTTTTAGGGTGTTTACGCAACTTTAAGCCAAAAGCCATGTTTTCATAAACTGTCATATGAGGGTAAAGCGCATAATTTTGAAAAACCATCGCTATGTCGCGGTCTTTTGGGGGCAAATCATTTATTTTCTTATCACCTATATATATTTCACCTTGCGTAAGTTCTTCAAGCCCTGCAATCATACGCAGCGTTGTAGTTTTACCGCAACCACTTGGACCAACCACAATACAAAATTCCTCATCGGCAATTTCAAGTGACAGATCTTTAACCACCTCAACATCTCCAAATTTTTTAAATACATTTTTTAGCGTAACGCGGGCCATTTTCCCCTCCGCAAAGTATGTGTCAAATATTTTTGGATTATATTTTATTGTAGAAAATATGTCAAATTAAGCGGTGAGGGCTTGAAATTTTTATAACCCAGAAAGCACACATCTTTTGCCAACAATCATTTGTTTTTACAAGCTTTTTGCCTACTTATCAAGGCATTATAAAAACAACTTGACTAATTTGGAAAACCTATGATTTTAGCTTAAAACACTTTGTTGCCATAAAAGAACTCCTCCCTAAATACTAACTGAAATTTATTGAGATGTTCTATAAAGAAATATTTATAGCAAAACATCTTGTTTGCGACAATATTGTGCGCGTTCAAAACTTTTGGCACAGCAACAACGGATTTTACCACATGTTAATGAACTATGTTGCCGGATGCGATTTAGAGTACCTACTTGCCAAATAACAAAATATTGCCAACCTTGTTTTTCCTACTATTGTTATTTTCTATTCCTGCGACAATTTTGGCGCGCCCAATAAAATACCAACCGCAAAACCAATACTCTTTTTTGCCAAATGAAAATGAAGTGAAAAGTTTTGTTTATTCGTGGTTTTCTTGGATTGATTACCTATCGATGAAAAAATATTCACAATGCAGCTATGCGACAAAAACCTTTATATAACATATGGCAACAAAACAATAACAGACCACAACGAATTTATGCAGTGGTACAAAAACTTTAAAGACGAAACACAAAGCAGTAACACTCTTGTTTCAAATATAGAAGTTACAAAAATAAAAGACCGCACTGCATACAATGTAACTATGGATGTCCTCTACAAGATAAAACCCAACAATGGTAAATTTACAGAAAGCTCGGTTTTTCAAAAGTGGATACTTGTGGTAGACAAAGGTGGCGGATTATCTATTGAAAAATGTATTGAAACACAAAAAGACAAACCCATAAGCAACTAACTTGCAATATTAATCAATAAATTAAACTACAAATAAAAAATGACCGCACATAAAATTTTATGTGCGGTCATTTCATTTTCATAATGTCTTACTGCTTTGTGGGTTTTTTTATTCTAAATTTCTGTTTTGACTTCTTTAACACTTCCGTTGGTAAACCCATAGAGTTTAACAATTCTATAAACGGGTCAGGGTTAAGCTCTTCAACATTAACCATTGTTTTTACATCCCAATCGCCTTTTGCTATTAAAATTGCCGCAGCCACTGGTGGCACGCCTGCGGTATAACTTATTGCCTGCGATTCAACCTCGTTGTAACAATCTTTGTGGTCACAAATATTGTAAATTAGCACTTCTTTTTCTGTTTCGCCTTTTTTGCCCTTAATAAGGCACCCTATGCAGGTTTTGCCGGTATAGTTTGGCGCAAGCGATTTTGGGTCCGGCAAGCAGGCCTTAACAACCTTAAGCGGCACAACTTCAGTGCCATCAGATAAGCGCACGGGCTTTATTGAAAGCAAACCGATATTATTTAGTACATTAAAGCAGTTTAGGTAATGATCACTAAAACCCATCCAAAAACGAATGCTGTTTGCGTCAATATTTTTTGAAAGCGAGTGTAACTCATCATGACCTGTCAAATAAACCGACTGTTTTCCAACCACAGGGAAGTCATAAACAATTTTTTCGGTATGCACGGGCTTGCAAACCCACTGACGGTCTATCCATGTCCATACTTTTACAAACTCACGAAAGTTTATTTCAGGGTCAAAGTTAGTGGCAAAAAACTTCCCATGGCTTCCGGCATTTACATCCATAATATCTATTGTATCTATTGTGTCAAAGTGGTGCTTTGCGGCGTACGAGCAATAAGCATTTACAACACCAGGGTCAAAACCCGCGCCTAAAATTGCTGTGATGCCTTTTTCTTTACAGCGGTCTTTGCGTTGCCACTCGTAGTTGGCATACCATGGCGGGTTTTCGCAAACTTTATTTTGCTCTTCATGAATTGCGGTATCTATGTATGTCGTTTGCGACTCAATACACGCTTCCAAAACAGACATATTTACAAAAGCGTTTGCCAAATTTACAACAATATCAATATTATTTTTCTTAATAAGTTTAACTGTAGAGGCAACATCCATTGCGTCAAGTGTAAAGGCAGTAATTTTTTTTGAAGTATCTTTATAATTATTTTTTCTTTCAACGCTTTCAAGTATTTCCTGGCAGTTTGAAACATTTCTTGAAGCAATTATAATTTTGCCAAATAGGTCATTGTTTTGGGCAAACTTATGTGCCGCAACATGCGCCACACCTCCTGAGCCAATAATTAAAACATTCTTCAACATAAAATCACTCTCCTTTCTGTTCTATTATTACCTGTCACGAAACTCTTTTTCTGTCGAGAAAATTAGAGGTCAAAATATATTTGCCATCCTATCACTTCCGATGATACTTTTACATCACCCTCACCTACCCTTCGGGCTTCCTCTCCCCTCGAGGGAGAGGATTGAGGTGAGGGGGCATTTCGTAACCGGCTATTCTATTATGATAAATTACTCAAAAAATCATTGTAATCAAACTTTCTTACAAGCTCAGTTTTCCCACTTAAACGCTTAACTACAATAGATGGCATTTGCAAACCGTTAAACCAATTCTTTTTAACCATTGTATAACCGGCTGCGTCGCTAATGCGCACAACATCGCCAACTTCTAACTTTTTAGAAAAATTGTAAGTGCCAAACACATCGCCTGCAAGGCACGACCTGCCCGCAACCATATATTTATATCGTCCGCTCTTGCCTGTTTCTATTTTTGCAGGTGTTGAGTATATTAAAAGGTCAAGCATATGCGCTTCGGTTGAAGCATCAAGAATTGCCACATTTATCTTGTTATAAACAACATCTACAACCTTTGCTACAAGTTCGCTTGAGCGGGTAATTGCGCTCTCGCCTGGCTCTAAATATACCTGCACACCAAAACGCGTGCTAAAATCTTTTAACTTTTTTGCAAATTTTTCTATAGGGTAACCGTCTTTTGTAAAGTAAATTCCACCGCCTAAACTTACCCACTCAACTTTTTTTAACACGTATTCATATTTTTTGCCCAAGTAATCAAGCATTTTAGAAAAGCTTTTAAAGTTATCGTTTTCACAGTTAAAGTGAAACATAACACCGTTTATTTGCCCTAAAACTTTTAAAACGGCATTTTTATCAATAACACCCAAGCGCGAGTGCTTTCTTGCGGGGTCTGCAAGGTCAAAATGCGAATAACTTATGCCCGGATTCAAGCGCAGGCCAATATTTTTACCACTATTTTTTTTGGCAAACATTTTTAACTGGCTTATTGAATTAAAAATTATTTTATCGGCAAATTTTTTAACATTAGAAATATCCTGACTAGAAAAACCAACGCAGTAGGCATGCGTTTCTTTACCAAATTTTTCATAGCCAAGCCGTGCCTCATACAAAGAACTGCTTGTTGTACCGTCCATATATTTTTTCATCAAACCAAAAACAGACCATGTTGAAAAACACTTAAGCGCAAGCACAACTTTTGCACCAGAGAGCTTTTTTACAAGCGCAATTTTTTTAAGATTGTTTAATAATTTACGCTCGTCAATCAAATAATATGGCGTTTCAATTTTCATTTTATTTTAATAATTACAAAAACAGCTTTTCTGTGTAAGTGAATTTATTTTAAAATTTATTTTATTGACGAAAGGGTTTGTTGAGCAGGGCAGAGTGCAAAAAACTTTGCACAAACAAAGCGCAGGAAATTTTGGAACAATCATTTTTTTTATGTTGTTATGCAACTTATATAACCTCTTGTTTTTTGAGGCGTAATTTTACATAAAAGTATTTTTTTTGGCAATTTTTCCCTCAAAGCATTTATCTGGCTTTTTTTCTCGCGTTTTCATCTAATATTTTTTTGCGCAACCTAATAGCATCAGGCACAACCTCAACAAGCTCATCATCAGAAATAAAAGCAAGGCATTTTTCCAAACTCATCTGTACAGGAGGTGTAAGCGTTAAGGCATCATCGGAACCGGCTGCACGCATATTGGTAAGTTTTTTGCCTTTGCAGGGGTTTACAACCAAATCACCTTCTCTATTGTTTGCGCCAATAATTTGTCCACCATAAACTTGCTCAGCATGTCCAAGAAACAAATAACCTCGGCTTTGTAAATTAAACAGGCCATAGCTTGCCGTTGTACCAGCATCCATTGCAATAAGCACACCGTTTTGGCGTTTTGTAATTTCGCCGGCGAACTCATCGTATTTGAGAAATATTGAACTTATTGTGCCCATACCTTTTGTAAGTGTCATAAACTCCGCTCTAAAACCCAAAAGGCCTCGAGTTGGTATTTTATATATTAAACGCACCATCCCGTACTCTTGGCGCATATCAAGCATCATACCCTTGCGAGGCCCAAGGTTTTCAATTACAGACCCCATAACATCTTCAGCCACATCAATGGTCAACTCTTCAAATGGTTCGCACATTTTACCGTTTATCTCACTCATAATTACCCGAGGCATTGTTACTTGTAATTCGTAACCTTCTCTGCGCATTTTTTCAATAAGTACACTAAGGTGAAGTTCTCCTCTGCCAGAAACCTTACACCCAACTTCATCGGTTAAATCTTCCACATCAAGCGCGACATCAGAAAGCATTTCTCTTTGAAGGCGCTCCCTTATGTGGCGTGATGTAACAAATTTGCCCGACCTGCCAGAAAATGGCGAATCATTCGGCAAAAAATTCATTGTAATTGTTGGCGGGTCAATTCTTGGGCCTGTAATTACACACGGGGCATTGGGGTCGGTTACTGTTTCGCCCATTGTTACATGCTCAATACCGGCAAGTGCAACAACTTGCCCTGCGTGCGCTTCTTCAATTTGCTCAAGCTCATTGCCAACAAATTGATATATTTTTGTTATTCGTGCCTTTGTTAAGCTTTTGCCGTCGCGCGTAACACAAATATCCTGATTTATTTTAACACTGCCGCTTGATATTTTACCAACAGCAAGCCTTCCTAGAAATGAACTAAACTGCAGTAAGCTTACAAGCATTGCAAATGTTTCATCTGGCTTGCCGCTTGGAGGCGGTATGCGCTTAATAATCTTTTCAAATAGCGGTTTCATACCACTGTTTTTATCGCCTTCCTTATCAAGGGCATAGCCGTCACGAGCAGAGGCATAAATAATAGGAAAATCTAAGATATGGTCTGGGGCATCAAGTTTCCCCATCAGGTCAAAAACCTGGTCAACAACCCATTCCTTGCGAGCATTGGGCCTATCTATTTTGTTTACAACAACAATTATTGGCAAGTGCAAATTCAAAGCTTTTTTTAGCACAAAATATGTTTGCGGCATTGGGCCCTCGGCGGCATCAACAAGCAACAAAACACCGTCGGCCATTTTTAAAACGCACTCAACCTGACCGCCAAAATCGGCATGGCCCGGCGTATCAATTATGTTTATCCAGTAATCGCCATATTTAAATGAGCCGTTTTTTGCCATTATGGTAATGCCTCTTTCGCGCTCTTGATCCATAGAGTCCATCATTCGCTCTGAAACCACCTGATTTTCGCGAAACAATCCGCTTTGCCGAAATAATTGGTCAACCAATGTTGTTTTGCCATGGTCAACATGGGCGATAATTGCAATGTTTCTAATTTTAGACATATCCATTTGTTTGTTCCTCTCCATGTTATTAAAAAAATTAACGCGCATTAGTAATGCCGTGTGCGCGTTAAAGACACTTGCTAATGAAAATTATGCTTTAATTATAATCAATTGTCCCAAGTACCTAATCTCGCTGGGTCAACCGAATTTATATTGTACACTAAATGAAGCAATAAGAAAAATTTACCTAATATAAAAAAGCAACCACAAGGCAAGTTGCCCAGCGGTTGCTTTTGTAAGCTGCAAACTTTGATTATTTTAGAAGCTTGCGTTTGCAATAACACAAACCGGCAAAAATCCGCCCTTGTGTATTACATTAACCAAACCAATTTGAACACCTTTTAATTTATCCGCAACATTTATAAAACCCCATTGCAAACCTGTAACATCATTGGCACCATTATAAAAACCCAACTGCACACCTTTAACAACATTTGCTTTTGAAACAAATGAATACTGCACACCCTCAATTTTGCTATCTACACCACCAAAGATCCATGCGAGTTGCAAACCCTCAACGGTATCAACATTTGAAGCAATGCTAAGATCAAGGCCTGAAACCGCTTTGTCTGACGGAATGCTTAACTCCGGCACTAAAGAAAGCTTTACCGGCGTTGCCGCGCTTGCAACCATAAACACCGACACCAACAACGCAAGAACTAAACCTGCTTTTGTTACCATTTTCATCTGCAACCCCCTTTCGTCTCGCCAATAGCGGACTTTTTATTTTTGCCGCTTTGCGGCAAAATTCAGCTCTGCACGCTCTCTATTTTTTGTGGTTTGTTATTCTGCCAAGCAAAATCAATTACACTATGCTTTAAACTTGTCATTTGAGCTATATTATAGCTCTTTTAAACCCAATAAAATACCAACACAGGGTTACTTTTTTAGATGACTTGAGGGGGAGGTACCCAAGAGCATCGCTTCAACAGCTCTAATAGCATCAACAGCAGAGCTTGTTATGCCACCGCTATAGCCCGAACCTTCACCTATTGGGTATAAGTTCTTAATATTTACCGACTCAAAGTTTTTGTTGCGTGTAATTTTTATAGGGCATGTAGTTCTCGTTTCAGGGCCAAGCAAAATGGCATCATCTGAAACAAACAGCGGATAATCTTCTTTCCAACTTTTAAACGCACTTAAAAGAGAGTCATTAACAAACTGCGGAAAAATGGAGTGCAGGTTTACAGCAACCGTTCCAGTTTTACACGAGTTTTTATTCAAGGTGCCCGATATTTTAGCAGATAAATAGTCCATTAAATTCTGCGCAGGCACTTGCCATGTACCACCTGATGCGATAAATGCTTTTTGCTCAATATCTCTTTGAAACTCAATACCCGACATAGGACTATCTGACTTATAATCGCTCTTATGGCATGTTACAACTATTGCCGAATTTGAAAATACCGATGCGCGAGCAGAGTAACTCATACCATTTACAACCATCAAACCATTTTCAGACGAAGCATTTACAACCTCGCCGCCTGGGCACATACAAAATGTGTATACGCCGCGCCCAATTTTTCGATTGGTATATGTAAAAGAATAATTAGCCGCACCAATATTTTTAAAGTTTTTATATTTATTACCGTATCTCATAAGATTAATAGTTTCTGACGGGTGTTCTATTCTCACGCCAACAGAAATTGGTTTTTGCTCAATAGCAATACCATTTTCATAAATCATTTTAAATGTATCGCGGGCACTGTGCCCAACTGCAAGATAAATAATTGACGAAAAATATTCTTTGCAATCATTAATTCGCACACCAACAGCTTTATCACCAGAGATAATAAGTTTGGTCATTTTTGAACTGTAATGTATCTGCCCGCCATTTTTAAGAATGTAGTTGCGCATATTGCAAACTATTTTGCAGAGTACATCGGTTCCTAAATAAGGTTTGGCAATGTATTCAATTTCAGAAGGTGCGCCAAACCTTATAAATGTATTCAATACTTTATTTACATATACAGAATTATTCACTCTTGAAAACAGCTTACCATCTGAGTATGAACCGGCTCCACCTTCGCCAAATTGAATGTTTGACTCGGTATTAAGCACCCTTCGTTCAATAAAATTTTTAACATCAATGTGGCGCTCTTCTATTTTCTTGCCGCGTTCAAATATTATGGGTTTAATGCCGCTATCAATCGGCTCAATAGCGGCAAAAATACCAGCAGGACCAAAACCAATAATTATTGGTCTGTCTTTAACCCGAATTTTCTTTGTATTTGGTGCTACGGTAGTATTATATTCAGGAAAGCTTTCTTTGTTTTCAAAATCATCAGATATGTTAATTGCAAGCGACACATCGTAGTAAAATTGCTCTAAGTTTTTAATGTTAAGGGTTTTGTTGAGTATTTTTATAACTTTTACTTTACCTGAGCAAACACCTAACTTTTTTGAAGTAGCTAAAATATACTCATCAAAAGTGTCTTTTTCAACCGCAATTTGCAAGTTGCTTACAATTAAATTCAAGTAAACTCCCCCGCCATTGGCGGGGTCAGCCTCGGGCTGACTCCTTTCGATTATCTAGATGACACAGTTTAACTTACAAACAATTCCTTGTTATAAAAATAGGCAAAACCTGACACTAACAAAAAATTGCTGGTGGCAGGTTTATCCTATTATAATTTTATTACAAATTATTTATCGTTTTTTTCTACAAACTTTTTTATGTCTTCAATGGTTTCCAAAATAAGTTTTGCTTTCTTTAAACCAAACTGAAACGGGAACTTGTCATCTTCCGAACTTTTAAGCACAATCATTGCATTACCTTTAAACTCCGACTCAGACACAAACGCCATAATTAACTCCCCCTTTTTTTATTTTTGATTTTAACAATAATTATATATTTAAATCATATATGGCTTATAAATGCTTATTGATGATACAACAATAGTAAAGCACTCTGCAAGTTTTTGTCCAACCTATATTAAATACTGCCCAGCATTTTTTTGCAATTTTACTTTGCCGTTGCTTCTACAACCTTTATGGCAAGCTCAATAGCAGAGTTTAAATCATCCATACTAAAAACCGCAGTTGGCGAGTGAATATACCTTGTAGGTATGCTTAAAACTCCTGTGAGAATTCCCTCGCGGTTCATATGTATCATTGCGCCATCTGTCATACCGCCATCAATAATATCTATTTGGTGTTTGATATTGTTTTTTTCGGCCGCGCCAATTATCAAATCTCTTACTTTTTGGCAAACCATTACACCGCGGCCGGATGCCTCAATAGTTGTTATAGCAACACCGCCGCCAAGCTTTAATGACGATTCAGTTTCTTTAATTAACGGTGTATCGCCAGCTATAGCTGTATCAATTGCCAATGCAAAGTCGGGAGCTATCTTAAAAGATGCGGTTTTTGCGCCTTTTAAACCTACCTCTTCTTGAACAGTTGCAACAGCATAAACCTCCGCGTTAACTTTAAGCTTCTCCATTATTTTAATTAAGGCATAACAACCTATGCGGTTATCTACAGCTTTACCATACATTAAATCATTATGCAAAACACCGGCATTTGGCTCAAAGATAACCTGATCACCAATTGACACCCTTGCAAGCGCATCTTCTTTGGTTTTTGCGCCGATATCAATAAACATTTCATCGTGTTTTATAACCTTTTTTTTCTCTTCATCTTTTTGCAAATGCGGCGGCTTTAAACCAATAATGCCAAAAACATCTGCCTTTTTTGACTTTATTATAACGCGCTGACCAACCAGCACACGGTCATCTATACCGCCGATTTTTATAAAATTTAAAAAACCCTCTTTTGATATGTGCTTTACAACAAGGCCAATTTCATCCATGTGAGTGGCAAGCATTATTTTTTTACCACCCTTACCCTTTCTGGCTATAACATTACCGAAATCATCAATGGTTACATCATCGCAGGTTTTTAAAAGCTCACCTTTCATAATTTCAGCAATTTCCGACTCATAGCCCGAAACACCAGAAGACATCAAAACCTTTTTTAACAAATTGTCCATTTTAATCTCCACTTTTTATTTATTATTTATTAGCTCACTGTACAAATTTGTTTTATTTTACATCTTAGGCAGGGCATTATCAACCAAATTTATTTACCTACCATTGGCAAAAAAATTTAAATTATTGGATAATTTATATTAAATTTGCCAG
>JALOBY010000025.1 GCA_023228045.1 Endomicrobiales bacterium
GGGCACTTTTTACCAGACGCATAGGTGTCAATCACGCACAAACGAAGTGCAAAACCCACCTGATTTGCCGCTAAACCAACTCCCGGGGCATTGTACATTGTTTCAAACATATTCCTAATTAGAATTTTTATTTCTGGCGTTACTTTTTTTATTTCGGCACTATGCTCTGCAAGCACCGCTTCGCCATATTTTTTTATTTGCAATATTGACATATAAACTCCATTTTTTTGTTGTTAACCTGTATTTTATTATAGAACATCTATCGGGTCTATATCAACGGCAATTTTAACACCTGAAAACTTAAACCCTTTTAAAAATAATTCTTTTAAAACTTCAAATAGCTGTGCTTTATTGCCTTTAAGCATTATCTGCCATCTATATTGACCGTATAGTTTTGGCCTTGCCGCAACACTTGGGCCTATTGCTTCAACTTTATACTTTTCAAGCCCAATTTCACATAGAGTTTTATGCACCATTGCACATGCGCAAGACACTTTGCTTTCATCTAACCCTTTGAAATTTAGGTTTACTAAATTACAAAACGGCGGATAATTTAACTGTTTCCTGAAAGCAATTTCAGTTTCATAAAACTTTTTATAATCGTGTTCTTTGGCGCACCTAAGGGCGTAGTGTTCGGGGTGCATAGTTTGCACTATTACCTGCCCGCCAAGCAAACCTCTTCCTGTGCGGCCTGCAACCTGAGTTATCAACTGAAATGTTCGCTCGGCAGAGCGAAAATCAGGCAAACAAAGTGCCGTATCCGCGCTTACAACCCCAACGAGAGTTACCCTTGGAAAATCAAAACCTTTTGCCACTAACTGTGTGCCAAGCAATATATCGTAATTTTCGTCTTTAAAATCTTTATAGGCAAATGAAAATGTGTCTTTTTTTGATGTGGTGTCTTTATCTAACCGAAATATTTTGGCAAACGGGAACAATTTTTGAACTTCTTCTTGCGCTTTTTGTGTGCCAACACCAAAAACTGATATTTCATTACCGGAACAATGAGGGCATTTGTTTGGGCACTCTTGGGTGTAACCGCAATAATTACACTGCAACCTTTCTGGCCCTTTGAAATACACAAGAGAAATAGCGCAATTTGGGCATTGAAGTGTTTGCCCACAAGTGTGGCACATTATTACCGGCGAATGCCCTCGACGGTTTAAAAACACTATTGCCTGTTCACGACGAGCAAGAGTTTGTGTCAAAGCCTTATGAAGCACAGGCGTTATTACTCTATTTTTTATTGGATTTTGCCTTAAATCAAGAAGCTCTACCGGAGGCAGCGGCTTATTGTCAATTCTTTGCGGCAGTTCTAATAGCTTGAACTGGCCGTTTAATGCCCTATGATAACTCTCTATTGATGGAGTAGCCGAGCCAAATATTATAACGCATCTGTTTAAGGCCGATCGTTCAAGTGCTATTTCTTTTGCGTTGTATGCAGGTTTGTTGTCTTGTTTATATGTGCTTTCATGTTCTTCATCTACAATTATTAAGCCCAAATTTGAAAAAGGAGCAAAAACTGCTGAACGAGCACCAAGCAATACTTTAATTTTACCTTCTCTTATACCGGCCCAAAGGCGAAACTTTTCACCTTGCGTAATTTTACTATGCCAAAGGCCAAGCGAATCTGAAAACCTTGATAAGAATATATCGGCAAATTGAGCAGTTAAAGAAATTTCAGGAACAAGCAAAATAGCACTTTTACCCAACTTTATTGCTTCTTCTATTGCGGTAAGGTAAACTTCTGTTTTGCCAGAGCCGGTTACCCCATGTAATAAAAATACTTCACTCTTTTGCGCTTTTAGTGCATTTGTTATTTGCTCAAATGCTTTTAACTGATTGGTTGTAAGTTGTGGCTTGTTACAAATTTTATTTATTATTTTTTGTTTTTCTACCGGGTTTCGCTTAGGGGCCTTTATTGATGAAGAAGCAACCGCATTTAAAGCTTCGCCTATTGAACAAAAATACATTCCCGATATTCTTTTTGAAAGCGCAAGCAACTCAGCAGACAAAGCAAAATTTGCATTTAAAACATTTGTAATAGGTTTTAGCTTGTCTATGTTGCTTTGCGCGGCAAAACCAACTATGAAGCCGACAAGTTTTTTATTGCCAAATTGCACTTCTACTTTTGCACCAATAGATGCTTGAGTTAAAAACTCTTCTGGTATGGTGTAGTGAAATGTTTTGTTTAGAGGAATACTGAGGGCAACTTCTGCTATTTTTTGCATTTTATTTTTGCAATTGGGCGCTTATCGCACGAATGTCATCCCAAACCTCTTTTTTAAGGTTAGGGTTTCTTAGTAAGGCGGCAGGGTGAAAAGTAGGCATTAGCTTAATTCCTTTGTAATCATAAAACTTACCGCGAACTTTTGATATACCCAACTCGGTTTGAACAAATGGCTTTAGCGCAGAGTTGCCAAGTGTACAGATAACTTTTGGAGCAATAATTTCAATTTGCTTTTCCAAATAAGGAAGACACATCTTAGATTCTTCTTCTGTTGGAGGCCTATCGTTGCCGTGTTTTTCCGGGTCAGTTGGGTCTATCATTGGATGACACTTTACAATGTTTGCAATATAAACGGCTTGCCGGCTAAGGCCTATTGATTCAATTATTTTATTTAACAGTTTACCTGCTCTGCCAATAAACGGCTCTCCTTGGTGATCTTCATCAAAACCGGGGCCCTCACCAATAAACATAAGCTTTGCATCGGGGTCGCCAACTCCAAAAACAAAGTTTAACCTTGATTTTCCTAATGGGCATTTAATACAGGAAGAGATTTCGTTTTTATATGCCTCCAGCAACTGCCCTTTTTTGCTTGGAGCTTTTTTTGATTTATCTATTATAAATTCCCCATGGCCTGTGGCAAGCTCGTCTTCAAAGTATGTTTTAGTAAGAGATAGCAGTTTTTGCGCAGTGTAACGCTTCATAAATAATCCTTTTGGCAAGCTTTTCTTTTTTCATTTTGGCAAACTTTAATTTTTTGCCATCTTTAAAAATCAGTGTCGCGCGAACATCCTTAGAACAAACAGCATCTATGCCATTGGCAACAATAAAATCAAGGTTTTTATTTTTAAGTTTTTTTTGCGCGTTAAACTCTAAATTTTCCGACTCAAGCGCAAAACCAACAACAACTCTCAGACCTTTGTGCCTGCCAACATATTGCAAAATATCGGGAGTTTTTTTAAGTTTTAATGTTGTGTATTGAGAGCTTTTTTTTAATTTGATTTTTGAAAACTTTACGGGTGCAAAATCTGCAACAGCCGCCGCAGAAATAAATATTTGGCAAAATTTTACAGATTCCTTAACACTCTCAAACATCTGCCTGGCACTGATTACTTTTATTATTTTCGCATTTTTTGGAAAGTTGGCGCTAACTTGGGCGCATATAACTGTTACCTTTGAGCCAGCCGCAAGCGCGGCGCTTGCAAGTGCCGCGCCCATTTTACCAGATGATGAGTTGGAAATATAACGCACTGGGTCAATAAACTCTCTGGTTGAACCAGCGGTAATTAAAACGGAGGGATTTAACTTTAACATATTGGCTTACTTTAAAAGCTCAACTGCTCTTTTTAAAATTACTTCTATATCGGCTAGGCGACCAATGCCAAGCACACCACAGGCAAGCTCGCCATCTTGTGGCTGTACAATGTTATAACCAAACTCTTTAAGCCGGCTACAGTTTGCAACCGTTGCCTGATGGTTCCACATATCTGTGTTCATCGCCGGGCAAACAAGTATCGGTTTTTTAAACGCCAAGGCAGTGCAAGAAAGAAGATCTTGCGCGCTGCCGCAAGCAAGTTTTGCTATTGTATCGGCCGTTGCAGGGGCAACAATAAAAATATCTGCCCAGTTGGCAAGTACAATGTGGTCTAACTCCCACTCGCTTCCTTCAAACATAGAGCAATAAACTTTATTTTTTGAAAGTGTTTGTAATGTTAGAGGTGTTACAAACTTTTGCGCGCTTTGCGTAAGCACACACTTTACAGCAAAACTCTCTTTAACAAAACTGCGCACAAGTTCCGGCACTTTATAAGCAGCTATGCCACCAGATATACCTATTAAAACATTTTTACCGTTTTGAGGTTTCACTTATTTTTACCTTGATATTCGCCAAGTTTTTCGGCAGCTTTTTCATCAAGTGTTTTAACAACTACTTTTACTTTCTCAAATTCTTTTTGGATTTCTTCCATTGTAACCTTATCATGTGTAACATGGTCAATGGCTTGTTTTATCAACTCAGCCGGTGGTGTTTTTTTGCCCTCATCTTTACTGCTAAGCACCTTGTACCATAAGCTGGCCATTTTCACCAAATCGTACTTACTCTTAGTTGTATCTAAGAGTTTCTCCAAAGAATCATCCATTTTTTCAACCACTTTTACCCTCCCTTAAGAACATTTTTTACTTTTACAATTTTAAGGCGCTCCGAGCCAATAATATAGAGCAGTTCAGAAAGCGCGGTTTTTAATTTGTCATTTACAACAAGGTAATCATACTGAGCATAATGACTGATTTCATTTTTTGCGTTTGCCAATCGAGCAGATATTGTTTCTTTAGAATCTTTATTTCTTTTGATTAGACGATTTTTTAGTTCTTCAATGCTTGGCGGCATAATAAATATAAGCACAGCGCCAGGAAATGCCTTTTTAATGTTTATGCCACCTTGCACATCTATATCTAATAAAATATCTCTACCTGAGTTCATAGCATTTTCAATTTCACTTTTTAATGTGCCGTAATAATTATCATGAACCAAAGCCCACTCGGCAAACTTATTTTTTGTTATGTTGCTCTTAAAATCGTCAACACTTAGAAAATTGTAGTCAATGCAATTTTTCTCACCATCACGCATTGGCCGCGTTGTACAAGAAACAGAAAACATCAGATTTTTATCTGCTCTTAACAGTTTATGCACAAGCGTGGTTTTACCGGTCCCTGAGGGTGCAGACAAAACAATTATTAGACCTTTTTTATTCATAGTTCAGCGTACCACCGCGACAAGAAGAGCTATAACCGAAACCGCCAAAGCACAAGGCGCAACCCACTTTGATTCATACCATTTATTGTTGCTTTCAGAATTATTTTCATCGTTCCGCTCACCATTTAAATTAACTTTCGCAATTGAAGCATCTTCCCTTACTAAAGCAAGATCACTGCGCACTAGTTTTAGTTCTGATTGAAGATCTGCGATGCTTGTTGGCTCATAGTTTTGATTTTCGTTTTGCAAACTGACTTTGCGTTTTGATAGCTCATCTACCTGGTTACTTAATAAAACATATCGTGACTGAACAAGTTCAAGCTTATAATTTAGCGTAGAAATAGCGTTATTTATTTGTTCATCTTTTGCTTCAAGTGCGTCTGGCGCGCTTGAAGAAACACTTGCCGAGTAAACTTCGCTTGATTTAACATCGTTTTGCGCTGCAAAACCAAAAGAGCTAAAAACAACGCAAAAACAAATTACCTGTATAATAAACCTATTTATCATAATAACCTTTGCATAATTCCTTTAGATCATCAGGCACTGGTGCGATGAACTCAACTCTTTTGTTGCTTGCGGGGTGAATAAATGACACCTTGTAAGCATGCAACAACTGCCTTTTTACCGTACCCATGATACTTTCCGTTGGACCGCCATAAAAAACATCACCCATTATGGGATGACCTATATAGGCAAGGTGGCTTCTTATCTGATGCGTTCTTCCGGTTAATGGACTTACTTCAAGCAAGCAATAACCTTTATACCTTTTTAAAACCTTAAATTCAGTGATCGACTCTTTTTTGGAAAGCGGCCCGACAATTATTTTTTTTCGGTCAATTGGCGAACGCCCCAAAGGAGCATTGATGTAACCCTCGGTTTCAGTTGGGTTGCCAAATGCTACAGCCAGATATTGCTTTTTTACAAGGCGCTTTTGAAACTGGTTTGAGAGAATATTTTTCGCGCGCTCATTTTTTGCAATTATAACCAGGCCCGATGTATCTTTGTCTATACGGTGAGCAAGAAACACCGGAAACGCGCCTTTGGCATAACCAAGAACAGCATTAACAAGTGTACCGTTTTCATGCCCACAAGCAGGGTGAACAACAACACCCGCGGCTTTATTTACAATAATTACTTCGTTGTCTTCGTAAATAATATCAAGCGGCAAATTTTCGGCTAATAGAGCGCTTTCTTTTTGCTCAAGCTCATACTCAAGAACATCGCCAACTTTAAGTGCTTTACTTACCTGCGGAACAACTCCGTTAAGCAAGACATTACCATTTTTTATTAGCTCTTTAAAATAACTGCGAGAGTATCCCTCTACCAGATGAGCAAGATAGCTGTCAATTCTTGTATGAGCCATTATGGCTTCAATTTGAATTTTTTGCATTTTTTAACAACCAAATATAAATACCAAGACCTATCAAAACAAACGAAATTACCTGTGCCGGCGAAAGGCCTAAAAGAAATGCACCTCGCTCATCACCCCTGAAAAACTCAATAACAAACCTGCCTGTTCCGTAAATAACAATATACAAAGCAAGAACCTTTCCGGCAGTTCTTACCCCTTTGGAGTAAAGGTGCAAAAAAACAAATAAAAACATCAATAATGCAGCTTCAAATAACTGCGTGGGTAAAAGTGGAATGCCAATAGGTGCCAGAGAGTTTTTATCGCTAAATGTTACACACAACGGGCCATTAGCGCTACTGCCATAACAACAGCCGGCAAAAAAACAACCAATACGCCCAAAAAAGTGAGCAAGCACCAGGCTTGGAGCTAAAATATCGGCAAGGGCCCAAACATTGCCCATTTTATTTTTTGATATAAAAACAAGCCATGCCGCAGCACCACCAATAAGGCCGCCAAAAAAAACCAGGCCACCTTCCCAAACTTTAAAAATATCAACCGGGTTTGAGGCAAAATAAGAAATGTTTAATAAAACATACAAAAGCCTTGCACCAATAAAACCAAATAATACTGTATAGAAAACAAGGTCTATGGCTTTTTGCTCATTAACACCAATTAACTTTGCGCGATTAGTAAAGTAAATCGTTCCCGCGACAAGGCCCAATGCAACCAACAGGCCGTATGTATGTATTGTTATGCCAAATAAATTAAAAAGAATAGGGTGCATTTTATGCTTTTACCGCCGGTTTTTTAATAAACAGATAATAATATGTTAACAAAATAGACCCGATGCAAATACAAGCATCAGCAATGTTAAATGAATACCAGTGATATGTTGCAAGGTGAAAATCTGCAAAGTCGGTAACGAAACCAAAGTAAGCTCTATCAAAGTAATTTGAAACTCCGCCGGCAAGCACAAGTGCGAATGAAACACTAAAAAGCTTCTTTTCGTTTCTTGCTTCAAATATAAACCAAAAAGCTACAATAGTAAGCACTATAGCCGACACCACGGAAAGAAGCTGATTAAACCCTTGGAACATACCAAAAGCAATGCCTGTATTTTTCACATTAACAAAATTTAAAAATGGCAGTACATCTATTTGCCCACCTAATGCAATAAGCTTGCGCACAAAATGCTTTGTAAGCTGATCAAGCAAAATAATTGGAGCAAATATGAGCATTACTCTAAGCATTATTTCTTTCCTTGAGTGCTTTTTGACAACGCAGGCAAAGACCATCTTCATTTATATCAGATATATGACGCCAGCATCTTACGCACTTTCCCAATGCAGATTTGCTAACATTTACATTTTGTTTGCTGCCCGAAATAATACACACATCAAACGAACCAAAAACAGCGCTAACAAGTTCAGGATTTAATTTCTCTGGCGTTGGGTGCGTTATTACTACGCTTGTCTGTAAATTTGAACCTATAACCTTTTCTTTTCTTAAATTTTCAATGGCAACACTAGCCATTTCTTTTAATTTGAACAACTCATTAAAAACCCATAAAATATCTGCCGGGAGTTCTTTATAATCGGATTTTTTCGGGAAAGTATCTGCAAGAAAAACCGACTCAGGCAACGATTCGTCAATTTTTCTAAGTTCCTGCCACGCCTCTTCCGCCGTAAAAGAAAGTATCGGCGCGCAAAGACGAATAAGAACGCTAAGAATTTGGTACATTGCGCTCTGTGCGCTTTGACGATTGTGCCAATTTGTATTATCACAGTACAGAGTATCTTTTAAGGCATCCAAATAAAACCCGCTTAACTCAACTGAACAAAACCTATTTATAGCACTGGAAACTTTATGAAACTCAAAGTTTTCATAGGCCACATTAACCTCTGCGCATAAATTACCAAGCAATCCTATGGCATATTGATCAAGCGCTGTAAGTTCTTCATAAGCAAGTGCATTTTCCACTTTATAATCGCAAAGGTTGCCAAGTATAAACCTAAAAGTGTTTCTTATTTTTCTATACGAGTCAGAAATGCCATTTAGAATTTCCTGCGAAACTCTTATATCTTCCCTGTAATCGCTGGTGGCAACCCATAAACGCAAAATATCCGCCCCAGATTTTGAAATTACCTCTTGCGGAAGAATTACATTGCCTTGCGACTTAGACATCTTTTTGCCTTCACCGTCAACAACAAAACCATGAGTGAGAACTGTTTTATATGGAGCACTGCCGGTTAACGCGACAGCAGGCATTAATGATGTTTGAAACCAGCCGCGATGCTGATCACTACCCTCTAAATACATATCAGCTGGGGAGTGTAAATCTTTATAATCACCGCTTGCCAAAACCGCCTCAAAAGATACTCCCGAATCAAACCAAACATCTAAAATATCTTTTTCTTTAGTTAAATCTTCACTGCCGCATTTATCACACTTTATGTTTAAAAGTTCGCTAAGTTCTTTTGAAGTTTTATCAAACCAGATATCGGAACCATTATCTCTGAAAAGTTTTGAAATTTTTTCAACTGTTTTTTTATTTAAAACAACATTGCTACAAGTATTACAATAAAAAACAGGTATTGGCACACCCCAAAAACGCTGACGGCTCAAACACCAGTCGGGCCTGGTTTGCAACATTCCAGCAATTCTATTTTCGCCATAGCGTGGAACCCAGTTTACATTTTTCACTTCTGAAAGCATTTTTTGGCGTAAATTATTTATATCTACACCCATAAACCACTGTAGTGTGGCTCTAAAAATTACAGCCTTTTTACAACGCCAGCAATGAGGGTAAGAGTGCTCAAATTTATAATCTAAAAGAATTTTATTTTCTGATTTAAGTTTCTCAACTATTAACGGGTTTGCGGCAAAAACTTTGTGCCCAGCAAAATCTGAAACTTCATCAGTAAATGCACCCCTGTGATCAACTGGTGAAAGAATTGGCAATTTATATTTAAGCCCTGCCATATAATCTTCCTGCCCATGGCCAGGGGCGATATGCACAACACCACTGCCGTCATCAAGTGTTACAAAATTAGCAAGAATACCAACTGACTCTCTATTAACAAGCGGATTTTTGCAAATTATTCCTTCTAATTTTTTGCCACTTATTTCGCAAAGTATTTTATAAGTTGAATTTATTTTTTTTGCAACATCGGCAATCAGTTGTTTTGCCACAATAAGGTTTTCACTTTCACCAGATGTATAAGTAAAAGAAGCCAGAACATAATCTGCATCCGGGTGAAAAGCAAGTGCCACATTTGCCGGCAAAGTCCATGGAGTAGTTGTCCATATAAGCACCGATGCGGGCAATGCTATTACCACATCAACAGGAGCTTTTACAACTTCAAATTTCACAAATATTGAATGTGATATATGCTGGGCGTACTCAACTTCGGCATCCGCAAGTGCAGTTTCGCAAGTTGGGCACCAGTAAACGGGTTTTTTCTGACGGAATATGTAACCTTCTTGGGCAAGGCGGCCAAAAACATCTATTATAACCGACTCATATTCGTGCTTTAATGTTAGATATGGATCTTTCCAGTCAGCAAGCACACCAAGGCGCTTAAACTCACTTTTTTGAATTTCTACAAATTTCAAGGCAAAGGCAGCCGCTTCTTTTCTGAACTTATAAAGGTCAACTTTGTGCTTGTCTGTACCCATTTCTTTTAAGCATTGTTGCTCTATGGGCAAACCATGGCAGTCCCAGCCGGGTGTGTATGGGGCATCAAAACCACAAGCACTTTTGTACTTAACAACAAAATCTTTGAGTATTTTATTTAACGCGGTACCTAAATGAATGTGACCGTTGGCATAAGGTGGGCCGTCATGCAAAACATACTTTTTCTTGCCTGAATTTTTTTGCCTTATTTTTTCATAAACACCTAACTTTTCCCAAATAGCAAGAAACTCGTTTTCACGCGTAGAAAGGCTTGCTTTCATAGGAAAATCGGTTTTAGGAAGGTTTACAGTGTTTGAATATACACTTTTTTCAGCCATACTATCCTTTTACAAAACTTAGCCAAATATCACACACAAATAAATAAAAGAAGATTGCACATTAATTGTTACCGCGGACTCTAAAAGGTATGCTTCTCAGGGGATTGTGTCAAGCACACAGTCAAGGTCTTCATCTGAACGGCCACATATTTCAATGGTTTTTTCTCTACCGCGCTCACCCTTTCTCAGCAAAACCATTGCAGTTTTTACTTCAAAGAATTCGGCAAGGAACTCACGTAGTTCTTCGTTTGCTTTACCCTCTACAGCTGGAGCTGATATTTTAACTCTAAGTATTGAACCAATTCTGCCTACAACTTCATTTCTCTTGGAGTTCGGAATTACTCTTACTTTTATTATCATCCCTTTCTCCTATGTCGCGTCTCGCCAGTGGGCGGACTTAGTATTCACTTCGTTCATACTTGCTTCAGCTGGTTGACTGACGAGCGCTTTACAAGAGAACATTTACCTGCTCAATTCTTGCGCGCGTTTGCAAGCACACATTACACTATCTTTAAAAACTTTTCCGAAAATATTTTTTTGTAAATGTTTAATTGCGGCCTCAGTAGTACCATTTGGGGATGTTACAGCCAACCTTAAATCTGCCACATTTGACTTACTTGTTAAAAGCATTTTACCAGCACCAAAAAAAGTTTGCGCTGAAAGTTCGCGGGCAAGCGGCAAGGAAAGACCAAGCTTTTGCGCAACCTCTTCTAATAACTCGCAAAGATAAAACACATATGCCGGGCCAGAGCCAGAAACAGCAGTAATTGCATTCATTAATTTTTCAGGAACTATAAAAACTTTACCAACTGCGCCAAACAGCTTATTTGCAAGCAATAGATGATTCTTTGTTGCATAACGACCGGCACTAATTGCAATAGCACCTTCACCAACGAGTGCCGGAGTATTTGGCATAGAACGAATTACCGGAACTTTAGAGCCAATATTTTTTTCTATAAAAGATGCGCTTATGCCTGCTGCAACAGATATAACAAGCTTCGATTTATCAATTGATTTCCCTAAATTTTTTACTAGTTCTAAAATATTACCGGGCTTAACAGCTATAAAAATTATGTCAGCCCACTTAGTGGCCTCTTGATTTGTTTTAAATGTGCGTGCTTTAAGATTTTTTGCGGCTTTAGTGGCTTTTGCAAAAACAGTGTCGGCAAAAGCAATTTGTAAGGGATTTACAAGAGCGCTTGAAACAAGCCCTGACGCTATGGCAAAACCCATATTACCTGCGCCTAAAAAAACAATTTTTTTATTTAATTTGTTTGCCATTTATCTCACCAAAAAGACCGCTTCCAACCCTAATTAGTGTAGCTCCTTCTTCTATTGCTACCTCAAAATCAGCCGACATTCCCATTGAAAGAACATTAAAATCAGCCAGTTTATAAGTTGTCTTTATATTTTCAAAAACTTCTTTTGCTTCTCTGAAATATTTTCTTGAATTTTCAACTTCATCAAAGTAAGGAGCCATTGCCATTAGCCCGCGTAACTTTATATTTTTACAAGAAAGAATGTACTCAACTAACTCGTTTAACTCTTCCGGTTTTACACCAAACTTACTTTCTTCGCCAGAAACCTTTAGTTCTACAAGACACTCTTGAATTTTACCCGCTTCAAGAGCCGCTCTATCAATAGATTGTGCAATGCGGATACTATCTATGGACTGAATCAAATCAAACAATTCAACAGCTTTTTTTGCTTTGTTTGTTTGCAAATGACCTATAAAATGCTTTTTTACCAAACCATATCTGACCGAAATTTCCGGTATCTTTGTTTGGGCTTCCTGAATTTTATTCTCGGCAATATCAGAAACACCAAAAGAAATGACCTGAAATATTTGTTCTAATGATACCTTTTTTGTTACAGCAACAAGCGTTATCTCTTTGGGGTCTTTGCCGCTTATATTGCACGCTTGCAAAATGCGATCATTAATTGCTTCAACCCGAATTTTGCAATAGGATTCGGAATTCGTCAAAAGATACGGGACATTTTTTTCCGCAAAACCCTTGCCAATGGAATCACCATTATCTGCGGTTTTTGCGTCAAAACTGTCTCCGTCTCTTTCGCCTCTGTTCTCAAACCTATTGCAAAGTTCGGGTTTAAAGTTATCTATTAGCATTTTGAGTTTTGCTATGAATTGTACCATATTTCTTGAAGAAAAAGAAGTGCGTGCGGATAAGCGGAAGATTCTGGTAAGTTTAGGCACTCTTAAGGATTAATATAACATTATATGTCCTTGTGTTCATAAAAAAAGCTTAAGAACACCCAATTTTGGATATTCTCAAGCTAAAATTAACTCAGGACTATATTTACAACAAAATGTAGTGCCTCCATATTTCTACGATACTTTTTTGATTGCAAGAGCAACTACACTTACAAACGACTCAAGCAATTGGTCTTGCTCTGGTGTTAGAAACCGCGCTTTATCAGCCGTTCTAATACCTACAACACCAATTGTGTTTTCTTGTATTTTAATCGGTAAATAATACCATGATGTTGATGAGAGAGTATTTGTGCTTCTGCCAGCACTTTGACCGTTGTTATATACCCAAACAGCGACTGCATTTTCCGTTTCGCTTAAGAAAATATCATCTTTATCTCTTGCTTTAAGCTTGAGTTTACCTGCATCGTCCGGCAAAAAAATAACAACGCTACTTTCAAACGCATCGGAAATGCTTTTAACAGCTCGCTCAAATATGTTGTCTAACCCTTCTGCCGTCATTATTGACCTTGCAAACAAATAAAGGGAATACATAAACCTTTCTCTATGACGAGAACCTTCTGCTTCTTGACGAACTGATTTTGTAAAATAACTTGTTACCACAGATACCAGAATAAACACAAAAAAACTTGGTAAAAATCTTAGATCTGACATCTGAAATGTAAGATATGGCGGCACAAAGAAAAAATCGAATGCAGCTATTGATAAAATTGAAGCAAATAGCCCTACGCGAATACCCCCAAGTATGCCGCTTGCTATTGAAGGTAAAAGCAGTAGCATAGCTATGTTTACAGCTTCAAGGGTTGGGCGCAACAACATACCTACACAAACCGTTAATGCAATCGCGATAAAACTTGCCATGTACGATTTATAATCTGTTTTTCTTAACTCATGCTTTTTGTGTTCAATTTTGTCGTGTATACTATCGCGCGCAATCAATACACTTATTGATTCATTGCCATAAATTAACCTGCTTAAAACATTACCTTTAAATATTCTGTTAAAAAGTGTCCTTTTTGACGGGCCCGCGACAATTAGGGTTACATTCTTTTCTTTTGCAAAGTTTATTATTTCATCTGATACATTATTACCGCTTAATATTACAACATTAGCTCCCAGACCTTCGGCAAGACGAATATTTTTATCAAGTTGAATTCTATCTTTTTCATCAATTTTCAACTGCTGGCGCGATTCAACATAAACAACAAACCATTGAGCGTCAAGGTCCTGCGCCATTCTATGAGTGAAACGAATCAACCTTTCAGATGAGATACTCGTACTAATACCTACAAGAAGCCTGGCACCAACAGGCCATGGGCCTGAAACAGCATTTTTTTTCATATATGTGCGTACATCTTCGTCAACATGCTTAGCGGTGTAATGAAGCGACAACTCACGAAGCGCGAGCAAGTTCCCCTTTTTAAAAAATTGTCTCATAGCCTGTTCGGCTTTTTTGGGAACATATACTTTGCCTTCATTAAACCGCTCAATTAGTTTCTCTGGTGTTAGGTCAACAAGTTCAATCTCTTGCGCGAGTTCCAGTATCCTGTCTGGAACAGTTTCAGCAACTTTGATACCAGAAATCTGATTGACAATGTCAATAAGGCTTTCAATATGTTGAACATTGAGCGTAGAATATACATCTATACCAACATTTAATAATTCTTCCACATCCTGATACCTTTTTGAGTGTCTTGAGGTGGGAGCATTGGTATGCGCCAGTTCATCAACAAGAACAAGCGCGGGATGGCGGTTAAGTATTGCGTCTATATCTAACTCATTAAGAGTGATACCCGAATACTCTATTTTTTTTCTCTGTATTATCTCAAGACCTATGAGCAGGGTTTCAGTATCTTTTCTGCCGTGTGTTTCGGCAATACCGATAACTACGTCAACTCCATTTTTTTTACTTGCTGCCGCTTCTTGCAACATACGATATGTTTTGCCTACACCTGCACAATATCCAAGAAAAATTTTCAGAACGCCTTTTTTTGAGGTGTTGCTAAAATCAATATCGTCTTGTTTAATTTGTTTTAAAATTTCATCGGGATTTGATCTTTTGTTTTCCATAATTTTTTATTTACCTCATTTTAAATCTTTTGCAAAATCATCAATAGCAAGATTTAATTTAAAAACATTTACACCCGGACGACCCCATATTCCGACAAAATCAGTGTCCGTATTATTATCTATCATTTTTTTAAGATCTTTCACAGCAATCCCTCTTATTTTTGAAATACGATTTACCTGAAGCAGCGCACTTTGAAGTGAAATGTGTGGGTCAAGCCCGCTTGCCGATGAAAGCACCATATCCGATGGAATTTTAGTATCAGAACTTAATCCATTTTCCTGCCTCACCTTTGCAATTTTCTCCGCTGTGCTGTCCATCAACTTTTTGCTTGAAGGCCCTAAATTTGTACCACCAGAATTTACAGCATCATAGTTATTTGCCGATGGTCTACTGTGGAAATACTCTGGATTGGAAAAGTTTTGACCAATTAGTTTTGAACCAATAACTTTATCTCCATTTCGCATAATGCTTCCATTAGCTTGATAAGGCAATATTACTTGAGCGATAACCGTAACTACAAGAGGATAAATAAGCCCCAGCAATACAGTAAAAATTATATAAATTCTAATTGATAACAATATTTTTTTCATAATTTGCAATCCCCTATAAAAGTTTTAAAAATATAATTAGCATATCAATAAGCTTTATACCTATGAAAGGCAAAATTAACCCACCAAGTCCGTAAACAAGAAAATTTCTCACAAGTAATGACTGAGCAGTAGATTGTTTATACCTCACACCCTTAAGAGAAAGCGGTATAAGCATAGGGATAATGAGTGCATTAAAAATTACCGCTGAAAGAACTGCACTTTGAGGATTTGTTAAATGCATAATGTTTAATATGCCCAATATAGGATATGTTGCCGCAAAGATTGCCGGAATAATCGCGAAATATTTCGCTACATCATTAGTAACACTAAAAGTGGTTATGGATCCTCTAGTAATAAGTATTTGCTTGCCAATTTCCACAATATCCAATAGTTTTGTGGGTGAAGAGTCAAGGTCAATCATGTTTGCGGCTTCCCGTGCGGCCTGCGTGCCTGCATTCATAGCGACTGCAACATCTGCCTGGGCAAGAGCTGGGGCATCGTTGGTGCCGTCACCTATCATTGCCACCATGTTTCCCCTGGATTGTAGTTCGCGAATGCTTTGAAGTTTACTTTCAGGTTTTGCGGATGCTATAAAATCACTTACTCCAGCTTCTGCCGCAATTACCACGGCAGTCAAGGGATTGTCACCTGTAATCATTATTGATTCTATCCCCATAGAGCTTAACTGCCCGAGCCTTTCTTTTATACCTTGTTTGAGAATATCTTTTAAGCGGACGACTCCTAGAACCTTTTTCCCATCACATACCACAAGTGGCGTGCCGCCATCGCCTGACACATTGTTTGCCAACCGCTCAGCATCATCTGGAATAATGCCACCGTTGGACTTCACATATTTATCAATTGCTTCAAAAGTACCCTTGCGTATTTTTTGAGAGTCAGTATCAATGCCACTCATACGAGTTTGCGCGCTGAACTCTATAAATATTGAGCCCTCTGGTGCCCTTATGTCGCGGCCACGAATATTTAACTTATCTTTTGCGAGAACAACAATACTCCTGCCTTCTGGCGTATCATCCGCAAGAGAAGAAAGCATTGCAACTTTTGCAAGTTCTTCCTCGCTTACTCCTGAAACAGGTAGAAACTCTGTAGCCATTCTATTGCCAAGTGTTATTGTTCCAGTTTTATCAAGAAGAACAACATTAACATCACCCGCGGCTTCTACTGCCCTGCCGCTTAGAGCAATAACATTGTTGCTTAAAAGCCTATCCATGCCAGCAATACCTATTGCCGGTAATAATCCACCTATTGTAGTTGGCATTAAGCACACAAGCAACGAAATAAGGATAGGTACTGAAATTGGCACATTCATATATCCGGCAAAGTATTTAAGCGTAATACAAACAACCAAAAAGAGCACAGTCATTGCGATAAGTAATATTTCAAGAGCTTTTTCATTGGGTGTTTTTTGTCGTTTCGCACTTTCAATCATCCCTATCATCTGATCAAGAAATGTTTCACCCGGATTTGCCGTAATTCTTATTTTAATATTTCCTGACAATACTCTGGTACCGCCTGTTACTCCACTTTTGTCTCCACCTGATTCCCTTACAACAGGGGCAGATTCACCAGTTATTGCCGACTCATCAATAAGCGAAACACCTTCAATTATTTCACCATCAATTGGAACTATTTCGTTATCAATTACTACAACAATATCGCCCTTACATAGTGAAATTGATGGAATGTTTTCTATTGCACCGTTAGGCAAAAGTTTATTTGCAGAAGTTTCACTTCGGGATTTTTTTAAAGCTTCGGCTTGTGCTTTTCCCTTACCTTCCGCAAGCGCTTCCGCAAAGTTTGCAAAAAGCACAGTAAACCATAGCCACAAACTTATCTGAATATCAAAACCAAAACTTTTCCCAGCCACCATTTTCTCAAACGCAATATATGTTACTACGACCGACCCCAATTCAACTATCAACATAACTGGATTGCGAACAAGGGTTATAGGATTTAGTTTATAAAACGATCCTTTTATCGCATCAATAATAATTTCAGCATGCCAAACGCTTTTCTTATGTTTATTGTCCATTAAAATGTCCTCCCTGCCTGAAACATCAAGTGTTCAAGCAACGGGCCAAGAGCCAGCGGCGGAAAGAACGATAGCGCGCCGACAATTATTACAACACCAACAAGCATAACAACAAAAATAGGACTTGTGGTTGGAAATTTAACACTTTTAGGCACCATCTTTTTTCCCACCAACATTCCAGCTATAGCAAGAGAAGGAACTATAACGAAATATCGCCCGACAAGCATAGCGAATGCTCCGGCAAGATTATAAAATAAGGTATTCCCGTTTAGACCGCCAAATGCTGAACCATTATTACCTGCCATTGATACAAATGCGTACATAATTTCTGAAAACCCGTGTGGACCAGAATTGTTAATGCTTGAAAGCCCAAAACTATTTGATACACCAATCGCTGTGAATATAAGTTGTATTATTGTAGAAGCCAATAGAACAATAACAGCCAACATCATTTCTGCCGGCTCAAGTTTTTTTCCGAATATTTCAGGGGTTCTTCCTATCATAAGACCCACAAGAAACATGGTTATAATGGCATAAATTATCATGCTGACAAGACCCGTACCAACACCGCCAAAAATCACCTCGCCAATTGCCATATTGAAAATTAGTACAAGCCCGCTAAGAGGCATAAGACTATCATGCATACAGTTAACTGCTCCGCAAGATGTTACAGTTGTTGCATGCGCAAAAACAGCTGAAGCAAGCTGACCAAAACGAACTTCCTTCCCTTCCATACTCAAACCGCCTGATATTCCAAGTTTCGCAAGCAATGGGTTTCCATGGAATTCAGACCATATGACTACAATCAAGCCAATCAGATAAAGTATCATCATTGAAATAAAAATTACCCAACCTTGCTTTCTTGAACCTATCATTTTTCCAAACATAAAAGGCGAGGCGGCAGCAATTATTAATAATGCTAAAATTTGTAAGTAGTCAGTCATTGGTGTTGGGTTCTCATATGGATGAGCGGAGTTTGCGTTAAAAAACCCACCACCGTTTGTACCTACCATTTTAACAGCCACCTGCGATGCAACCGGCCCTTGAGCAATAATCTGTTCAGTTCCTTGGAGTGTAGTTGCTTTTGTATAGTGATTAAAATTTTGTATCACTCCCTGACCGACAAGAATTAAGGCAAACACGAAAGACA